>NZ_JAKKSG010000018.1:0-122253 GCF_025653545.1 Shewanella sp. SW1
TAGGTAAATCTCGCCAAGGGATACCTGTTCTAAGGCGGTAAAGAATACCTTCGAATGTTTGTCTATGTTCAGGTTTGTCATAAACACGGCCTGTGCTTTTCATTAAATGAAATAGCTTTTCCCAGCGTGCATCGGTTAGCATAAGTCTTGGCATGGCTTGAGGTTATGGTTACTTTTGGCGAAGCAAATTATAACGTCTTGCCATGCTGTCTAAAAATTACTCTCGAAAGATCAACAGACCCTAGTTTCACCTAGTCGGATTAATGGTGTCAAAGCTCGTTATTAGCTGCTTTTGGCTCGCAGAGATTTAAGCGCTAAACCACACTCGGCTGCTTACTTACCTTAAGTGTAAGAGTTATTTTGGTTTTACAACTAGATTTCCCGTAGCGGTTTTATTTATCATTCTCTATTTGAGGATTTTGGTAGGAAATAGAATTTACGTACCAAGTATGCTCACCTAATGGTGTACTGACTACAGCTTCATCATCCACTTCTTTTTTCAATAAAGCGCGAGCCATTGGGGCATCTATCGAGATATAGTCATTTCTTCCATAGATCTCGTCAGGACCAACTATACGGAAGCTTTTCGTATCACCAGCGTCATTTTCGATTTGAACCCAAGCACCAAAAAATATTTTTCCATCTTGTTGAGGGGAATACTCAACAATTTTAACGGCTTCAATTCGCTTTCTTAGGAATCTGATACGAGAGTCGATTTGTCTAAGTAACCTCTTATTTTCTTTGTAGTCAGCGTTTTCTGAGCGATCGCCAAGACTCGCTGCCCAAGCCACTTTTTTCGTTATTTCAGGCCTGTATTCACGCCAAAGATGGTTAAGTTCTGCATTTAGCTTGTCGAAGCCCTCGCGGGTGATCAAGTTAGTTTTCAAGGTTCTTCCTACAGATTTATCTAGAGGTACTGTAAAGCCTTTTTTATAGCATCTATCGTTGCAACGGGTAAAAAGGGCTCGTTATTATTGCCAGATACTATACTGCCATGCTGCCCTACCTCCAATTGATTCCGCCGTCTAAATTCATCAGACAACAGATACTCAAGCGCTTCTCGCTCAAGGCCTGTTAGCCTTTTTGTGAGAATATCAGACGAACTTCCATCAAAGATCTCTATTACTTGGTTGATAGGAGCTATCTCATTGACTGCCCGCTCTGCAGCAATTTTTTGTGAGTACAAGATCCTTGCTTGTAGTTTTACAACTGGATCTTTAAGTTCATCTATCCAAGCATAACTTTTGCCATAGCTTGGTTTGTTACTCTTTGGGGAGTTTGGGGGGGGCTTGGCAAAGCTTGAAATTAAAGTGCGATAGGCTTTACCTGTTTTGTTTCGAATGCTTTGTGCAGCAGGTACTCCTCGCCCTTGACCAAGCCGAGCAATTGTCGCATAGCTAAATTCATTCAGGCCCCTTTGTTGCTGCTCTATGCAAATTTGATATATAGCTTGCAGAGAGTGTTGTACTCGCTCTGAAACCTCAGATTTTAGCTGTTTCAAGACGATTTCAGGAGATATTACAGTCATATTATTCGACCAGTTTAAGAGGGGTTGCCCCCATAAAAAGTTGTTTCAATTCGTTCTTAGAAATTCGTTCACTATCTTCAAAATCATTTAAAGCCAAATCACCATCGATAAGCCTGTCGATTTTTTCCCAGCTTTTTAGCCTTGAGAGCATCAATTGAGTCATTTGGTTACCCACTACAAGTTGTTCTGCTTCGTTTAAATGCAGAAAATGAGGGGTAATACCGCTCTTCACCAACATCTTATCGAGAGATTGACTCCTTCTTGTCACAGCTTGTTCATCTGTGCAACTGTGGTAAAGCTCTGCGTTTTCACATACTTCAGATAGTTGTTGAAATCCACTAACTTCACTGATTTCAAAAATAACAGAAAAGTCATTAGGTACAATGAGTTGTAGCTTTGTATCTTCAGATGATGAGTTTTGATTAATGATAGATTGACAGTTAAATAAGTGTTTATGAAGGGCATTCATATCACTCATGTATAAATCCATTTTTTTGGCTTTGACTTCAATTTCTGAGTTCAGTTTTCGTCGTTCAGATTGAAGTTTAAGCTTTTCACCTTCTAAAATAGACGTTTGAGTACTTTGTGATTTCTGCTGATATATTTGATGTGAGAGTATGTCTATCTTAGTTACAGTATCGTCGAGCTCTTTCTCTAACAGACTGTAACGTTGAGATTGTGTATTAATCGCCAAACACAATTCGTTAAATACAGCAGCCAGTCCCATCATAAATACAGGGCCTGTGACAAAAAACCTACACTTAATACAGTTTTGCTCCCCGAGATAGCCGGCAGTAACAGGATGATAAATATTGGCTTTCATCGCGACGGCAGCTCCCCCCTCATTACAAAATCCCCCACCAACAGGACATATGCCAAAGTCTCTGAAAAGATAACTCGATGCAGGTCTAGCATTATCGATGGTTGATAGAAACTCAGTATTGTTAGCGATGAGTTGGCTCTTACATTGTTCAATTCGTTGGGATTCAATAAAACTTTTTAGTGTATCTGCTGCTTTATTTAATGCTTGCTTTTCTCCAAGAGTGATTTTCTCTCGAATATTTGCTCCTGTCTTATCGCTCTTCATGTAGTAAATAGACATGATGATTGAAGAATGACCGACCAACTTCATTATGACTTCAATAGGCATGCCAAATTCATAAGCGTAGGCATTAATCAGGCTAACGCGCATAGAGTGTGGTGTGTAGGCGGATTTAAATGGTGCAAGGGCAATTGATTGTTGTTGCTTGAGTTGAAATGCGCACTCCTGGTGACTTTGCCCTAAGTAGGAAGCAGAAACGAGTTGATCGTCTGAAGAAAAAAATAACGCAGCAGCAAGCCTAGAAGCCAACCTTCCAGCAAATGTGCCTGGTTCATTTTCTTGAAAGTCACGAAATAAGAAGCAGTTGTGCCCCTTTTGTTTCCTTTGGAGTTCGTTCAAATTGGTTCTGATGCAATCTAGCCACTCAGTAGGGTTGTCAATTTGGTTGTATTTCTCCTGCCATTTTCTTAATTTGATTAGCCAATACGCTAACTCAATGGGCATAAATGGAATTTTATAACCTCTCCCATCAAAACTAGTTTTGTTGGATGTGTAGTAAACGCCAAAATCTCCATCTTGAGTTTTGTTAATCATACTTTGGCAATCGGTTAAACCTGCCAATTTGTTTCTATTTGGTACCCAAGATACTTTTCCCTGCAGAAAGTTGGCTATCTCAAGGTCTGCTTCGCCTGAGTCGCAGTAGACAATTTGCCTTCCTCTTGCCGGTAATTGCATTAATGCATAGGTATAGGTCCAATAGATAGGAAGCCAAAGATACGTTTTCTCTCCTTCTATTTTGGTTACATAGTCCGGATCTAATGGATCAATTTCCAAGGAGTCATTAACTTGAATCCAATCGGCCGAAAATTTGTGTAGATGAAGAAGCTCTGAATAACTGATCTTTTCAAAATTTTTCTGGGGAAATATCCATTCTCGAGCGCTTTTTACAAATTGATAAGGTAATGCTAATTTTTTGGTTTCATTAAGTGAAACAGGTATTTGCTCCCCATCGAAATTAATGTGAGAAAATGGGTTTTTTGCCCCCTTTATACGTGATACTTCACCTGTCTCGTCATCCTCTATGGTTAAGGATTTTACGATGATCCAGTCTAAAAATTCATTGATAGAGAAGAGCCATTTTTTCTTACGAGTGATAGGTACTAATTCAAATAATTCAAGCATGGGCTGAATATTTGTTTTGCCGCGAGTAAGGTAGTCAAGTGGAGAGGTTTCAAACATATTAGGTTCAATATATTCTCGGACAAATTCGCAAAGGTCTTTGACTTTAGTGTCTCCTCCTTTTGCGGTTTTCAAAAACTCAGTAATGAAATCACCCCATGCTTTCCATTTGGGCTTAAAATATCGGACTTGATAAGGTCTCTTTACTCCAAAGAAATCAAATGTGTTGGTCCAATCCTGACCTTCATAATACTCAATTGGAGACGATGGCATTTTGGGGTCGTTCAGTTTGCTGCGTAAGTTCTTATAATCAGCCAGAGATGTGCATTGATTGAGTTGAATAATTTTTTTAAGCTCATGAAGCTCATATGGCTTGGGAATATCTAGTAAATCATACCAATCAATCCAGTCTTTGAATTTTTTATTAGGTTTCGAGGGGAGTTGCGCATAGCCTTTTTGGATTTGGCGGTACTGAAGAGTATCTCTGATTCCCAGCACTTTGCATGCGTTCTTTAGCTCACTAAGTTTATTTATCCTTTTTGGCAAACAAAATTCAGTCCAAGATTGCCAGTCGGCGGAATAGATTACATTAGGACAGCTGGGTAAGCGTGGGTCTTCACGGTAGCGCTGTTGGTAGTCTGGCTGTGAAGTGATGCCAAGGGATTGGGTGGCCTGCTGAGCTGCGGCTAAGGAGGCATAGAAGATTTTTTCATCCTTGCCGAGAAACCGCGGCCAAGATTGCCAGTCGGCGGAATAGGTTGCATTAGGGTTGCTGGGTAAGCGTGGGTCTTCACGGTAGCGCTGTTGGTAGTCTGGCTGTGAAGTGATGCCAAGGGCTTGGGTGGCCTGCTGAGCTGCGGCTAAGGAGGGATAGAAGATTTTTTTATCCTTGCCGAGAAACAGCGGCCAAGATTGCCAGTCGGCGGAATAGGTTGCATTAGGGGTGCTGGGTAAGCGTGGGTCTTCACGGTAGCGCTGTTGGTAGTCTGGCCGTGAAGTGATGCCAAGGGCTTGGGTGGCCTGCTGAGCTGCGGCTAAGGAGGCATAGAAGATTTTTTCATCCTTGCCGAGAAACAGCGGCCAAGATTGCCAGTCGGCGGAATAGACTGCATTAGGGCTGCTGGGTAAGCGTGGGTCTTCACGGTAGCGCTGTTGGTAGTCTGGCAGTGAAGTGATGCCAAGGGCTTGGGTGGCTTGCTGAGCCGTGGCTAAAGTGGGATAAAACTTATCTGCTGACCCTAAAAACTTGGGCCAAGATTGCCAGTCGGCGGAATAGATTGTATTAGGGCAGCTGGGTAAGCGTGGGTCTTCACGGTAGCGCTGTTGGTAGTCTGGCTGTGAAGTGATGCCAAGGGCTTGGGTGGCTTGCTGAGCCGTGGTTAAAGTGGGATAAAACTTATCTGCTGTCCCTAAAAACTTGGGCCAAGATTGCCAGTCGGCGGAATAGATTGTACTAGGGCAGCTGGGTAAGCGTGGGTCTTCACGGTAGCGCTGTTGGTAGTCTGGCTGTGAAATGATGCCAAGGGCTTGGGTGGCCCGTTGGGCTTCTGCTAGCGAAGCATAAAAACATTTTTTCATAGGTCCATCTCCCTGACTTTTTCTCTAATTTCATCGTCTTGTGGTTTTATGTACACCAAGCAACTTTCAGGACTTTTATGGTGCATGGCTTTTTGAATTTCTAACTGATTGAATCCCGATGTCGCGAGCCTATAGCCATAAGAATGCCTGTGAGAGTGTGGACTGGTTCCCTGATACTTATTCGAATCTAGCCCTATACGTTCAATTGCATTCTGATATTTTTTTATAAAATTTTTCTTGGATTCGGGTTGCCCTTTACTGTTGGTGAAAAGATAAGGGTGATCACCATCAATTCTTGATGTCAGATAGTCTCTAAGCAGATCAGTAAATTCGACCGCTTTACTGTAGGGAAATATCATGACGTTGAATGAAAGGTTACGGGCAGTAAGCAGTGATCCTTTCCAGCCCGAAAACAGTCTGTGTGAGCGTTGATATTCATTTCGAGGCTTAAGACGAAACTGTAGATTTAAATAATCGCGACGGTTAGTGAAATTAGGCAAAGGGCTGGCCCCGTCGCTTGGATGAAATGCGGAAATGATCGTAGCACCAGTTTTATTATCAATCGCAACATCATGGGTATAGATGTGGAAGCATTCGGATAGTCTTAAGCCACCATAGTGCATAAGCATCACTATGAGTATGCTGCCTAAATCGAATTCTCCTGCAGTTTTTGTGAATCCGTATTGTAATAATCGTTCAAAATGTTCATCTGGAAATCGGGATACGGATTCAATCGAAAGCATATGAGAGTTTGGAGCTTGCACTCTACGACTCATTGCAAATTTGTTTGGTGATGGGTGATTTAAGTGGTTTAAAAAGCAGTTTGATTGACGTTTGTAGTAGGCACACCATCGGATTTTTTCTTCTACCTTGGTTGCTCGTCTTAGGGGATTTAGGTTGGGTAATTCGTGCCCATAAACTCCATCAATATAGTCGCAATACAAGTTAATATGACTCAGCAGAGTATTCACATCTGCAACTCTTCGAGGGAACCAATAAAGGTTTAATTCATCAATTTGTTTGTTGTCTAAAGTTCCAAAGTTTAGGGCATCTACGAAAGATTGGAGTAACTCAGTTGCAGACATGCCTGAATGTTGATGGGCATCAATGAACCTCAAAAGTAGCTGAATTGCAAACGTATTCCGTTCAATCCAAGATTGGGATTTATTTCGATTTGAGAAAAGAAATCTTAAATGAGAAATGAGCAACCCATTTTCAGTGAAAAGGGCAGGAAGTTTTATCGCTGTAGTTGAATGAGAGGCTGTAAATGCAACATTGAGCTTTAGAACTGAAGGCATTTTTATACCAACAAATTAATAGTATAAAGTATATAGTTAGGGATTCTTATTTTGTCAAAGTGATAAAGATTAGTAAGAAAAATTATCTCATTGAGTGGATAACGATGTATTTAGTATGATGTTGTTAGTGGTACTAATACACCTACAACAAGCGTTTGTTAAGACAAATTGATGGCCGAGTCAGATACTTAGTTAAGCGGCTTGAAGAATTAAAAATCGTCGATTATTCGCCGCAGCAGGAAGGCAAAATATTCTTTGGCGCTTGGTTTGAGCTTGAAAATGAAGCCGGTGATCGAGTGCGTTATCGGATCGTCGGTAAAGATGAGCTCGATACAAAATTAGGCTATATCACCATCGACTCGCCCATGGCGCGTGCCTTAATCGGCAAGCAAGTGGATGATGAGGTGCTAGTGCAAACGCCATCGGGTCCAAAAGAGTGGTATATCAATCAGATCCGTTATACCCCTTTTGAAACTACTTTCGCCAGCGAGGCGAATTAACCACAGAGTTGCCGCTGTTAAAATAGCGGCGGTAGTCACGGGATTGCGGGAAAGATCAAACTCTCTGATTTGACCTAGGCTTTAGCATGAAACATACGGGGCGCCTGTGGTATCTTTGGCGCAATAACGACTTACTTTACAGTTAGGCACGACACTTTATTTATGCAAACTAATGCACATAACATCGCTCTGATTATCGCTCAAGAACTGAATGTTCGTGAGCAACAAGTTGCCGCAACCATCACTCTGCTCGACGATGGTGCGACAGTTCCCTTCGTTGCCCGCTACCGTAAAGAAGCCACGGGCGGTTTAGACGATACACAACTGCGTACCTTGTACACGCGTTTAGGTTACCTGCGTGAGCTGAACGACAGACGCCAAGTGATCCTGTCTAGCATCCAAGCTCAGGGTAAGTTAACGCCAGAATTACAATGGGCGATTGACGAGGCAGACAGTAAGACACGTCTCGAAGATTTATACCTGCCCTTCAAACCTAAGCGTCGTACTAAGGGCCAAATCGCTATCGAAGCTGGGCTTGAGCCATTAGCCGATGTATTACTGGCTGATCGTAGCGTAGATGTCGAGACTACAGCGGCAGGCTATATCAATAGCGAAGCGGGTTTTGCTGATGTTAAAGCTGTGCTCGAGGGCGCGCGTTATATCCTGATGGAGCGCTATGCCGAAGACGCTGAATTACTGCGTAAAGTGCGTGAGCATTTAAGCCAAAACAGTGTGTTAGAAAGCCGTTTAATTGCAGGCAAAGAGAAAGACGGCGCGAAGTTCCGCGATTATTTTGAGCATACAGAGCAGTTAGCTAAGATCCCATCACACCGTGCGCTGGCTATGCTGCGTGGGCGTAATGAAGGTTTCTTAACCTTATCTATGAATGCCGACCCAGCCGCTGAAGCGGGCCAAGGTAGTTACTGCGAAGTGATTATCTGTGATCATTTAGGGCTGAAATTAGGCGATAGCAGCGTTGATCAATGGTTGAAAACTGTGGTGACGGCGACATGGCGTATTAAGATTGCCCTGCAGATGGAAACCGAGTTTATTTCGCAAATGCGCGAACGCGCTGAAGCCGAAGCGATTAAAGTTTTCGCCCGTAATCTAGGTGATTTATTGATGGCCGCTCCTGCGGGCGCGAAAGCCACCATGGGACTCGATCCTGGTTTACGTACCGGTGTTAAAGTAGCAGTGGTCGATAACACAGGTAAGTTGTTGTGCCATGCGACTATTTTCCCACACGCACCGCAAAATCTGTGGGAAAAGTCGATCCGTACTTTGGCTAACTTAGTCAAAATGCATAAGGTTGAGCTGATTGCGATTGGTAACGGCACTGCATCAAGGGAAACTGACAAGCTGGCCGCTGAGCTGATTGCCGAAGTGAAAGATACCCATCCACATTTGACCAAAGTGATGGTCAGTGAGGCGGGCGCGTCTGTGTATTCTGCATCGGAATTGGCGGCGTTGGAGTTTCCTGATCTTGATGTGTCGATTCGTGGCGCTGTGTCTATCGCCCGCCGCTTGCAAGATCCATTAGCCGAATTGGTGAAGATTGAGCCTAAGTCTATCGGTGTCGGTCAATACCAACACGACGTGAGTCAAAGCCAATTATCGGGTTCGCTGGAAGCCGTGGTGGAAGACTGTGTAAACGGCGTGGGTGTGGATCTCAACATGGCCTCAGTGCCGTTATTGTCACAAGTGGCAGGTTTAAATAAGACGTTAGCGAAAAACGTGGTCGATTATCGCGATGCCAATGGTCAGTTTAAGAATCGTAAAGAGCTGCTGAAAGTACCGCGTTTAGGGCCTAAAGCCTACGAGCAAGCAGCGGGCTTTTTGCGTATTCGAGAAGGGGACAATCCACTCGATGCCTCGTCTGTGCATCCAGAGGCTTATTCGCTAGTGGAAACTATCGCTAAGACTAAGCAAGTAGAGTTGGCGAGCCTGATGGGTAACTCTGATTTGCTGCGCAGCATCAAGGCAGAAGAGTTTATTACGGCGGAATTTGGTTTGCCGACGGTGACGGATATTTTAGCCGAACTGGATAAACCAGGACGCGATCCCCGCGGTGAGTTCAAAACCGCTAAGTTTAAAGATGGTGTTGAAGAACTTAAACATCTGAAACCCGAAATGGTACTCGAAGGCGTAGTGACCAACGTGACTAATTTTGGTGCCTTCGTCGATATTGGCGTACATCAAGATGGGCTCGTGCATATTTCTTCTCTAACCGACAAGTTCATCAGCGACCCGCACACTGTGGTGAAAGCGGGAGATGTGGTGAAAGTCAAAGTAATGGAAGTTGACGTTGAGCGCCGCCGCATCGGTTTGAGCATGCGTTTGGATGAAGCTATCGACCAAAGCAAGCCGCAGCAAAGACCGCACAATCCTGCCAGAACTAATCATGGTAAAACACCGCAGTCAGCGAAACCGGCTGCGCGTCCTGCGCAAAAGCAAGCACCTAAAGCGCCAGCAAACGCGGCCATGGGCAATGCCTTTGCCGATGCCTTCGCTAAGCTGAAAAAGTAGACGTTGTAATGTAAATACTCGGACATACGTCATGTCCGAGTCGACTTTTTAACCTGTTACTCACAAAATTGTTGCATAAATGTCGTCTTAGGGAATATAAAGTCGGCATTTAATGCAACGTTAAGCAAAATCGGTTGTCATAGCACAGCTTATTCACCGATTTTTTCAAATTGACACTCCAAAGCAGAGTGGCTCTTTTTATACGTTTTGGGGTAACACATGCAATCTGGTTTATCACCTCGCGGGCGAAACAATGCCCATGGGCCTTTTCGCGCTATCTTTATTTTCTCGCTATTAGTGCTTTTCATTGTCACCGCGAGCCGTATCGCTTTAGGGTTGTGGCAAGCCGATCGCGTGGCCGCTGTTGATGGTTGGTCGCATCTCTTAATCCAAGGTTTACGCGTCGATATCGCAACTCTGTGTTGGTTATGGGGTATTGCCGCCTTAGGGACTGCATTATTTTCAGGTGATCATTTTATTGGCCGTCTGTGGCAGCCGATTTTGCGGGTGTGGTTAACTGTCGGTCTGTGGATCATGCTGTTTTTAGAAGCATCGACCCCCGCCTTTATTGAAGAATACGGTTTTCGTCCGAATCGTTTGTATGTGGAATATCTGATCTACCCGAAAGAAGTGCTTTCTATGCTGTGGGCGGGTCGTAAGCTTGAGCTTATTTTCTCAATATTATTAACCATAGGTACACTCTGGGGCGGTTGGGTTCTCAGCGGTAAACTGACGAGAAACCTGCGCTTTCCGCGCTGGTATTGGCGTCCAGTATTAGCGTTAATTGTTATCGCAATTACGATATTAGGTGCCCGTTCAACCTTGGGTCATCGTCCGCTTAACCCCGCTCTGGTGGCCTTTGCTGACGATCCATTAGTGAACTCTTTAGTGATTAACTCTGCTTATTCCTTGGTGTTTGCCATTAAGCAGATGGATAGTGAAGAAGACGCTTCTAAAGTGTATGGCAAGCTAGATAACACGGAGATTATTGCAACGATTCGGCAGGAAAGTGGTCGCCCTGAAAGTGCCTTTACTTCAACGGATATCCCATCACTGAGCTTTAACCAAGCCAGTTATACTGGTAAGCCAAAGAACTTAGTGATCCTACTGCAAGAGAGCTTAGGCGCCCGTTTTGTCGGCAGTTTAGGTGGGTTACCCCTGACACCGAATATCGATGCCTTGTCTAAAGAAGGTTGGTATTTCGATAACTTGTACGCTACTGGTACACGATCTGTGCGCGGAATCGAAGCCGTGACAACAGGCTTTACGCCAACGCCAGCTCGTGCTGTGGTGAAGCTAGGTAAGAGCCAAGTTGGCTTTTTCAGTATTGCTGAATTACTTAAAAATCATGGTTATACAACGCAGTTTATTTATGGTGGTGAGAGCCATTTCGACAATATGCGTAGCTTCTTCTTGGGCAACGGCTTTAGTGACATCATAGATCAGAAAGATTACAAATCTCCGGCCTTCGTGGGCTCGTGGGGCGCGTCAGACGAAGATTTAATGCGCAAGGCCAACAGTGAGTTTGAGCGTCTGCATAGCGAAGGTAAGCCTTTCTTTAGTTTAGTTTTTAGTTCGAGCAACCATGATCCATTTGAATTCCCAGATGATCGTATCGAACTTTATGAACAACCTAAGCAAACTCGCAACAATGCGGCGAAATATGCTGATTATGCGGTTGGTGAGTTTTTCAAATTGGCGAAAAACGCGGACTATTGGAAAGATACGATTTTTATCGTGGTTGCCGACCATGACAGTCGAGTGGGTGGTGCGGATCTGGTGCCAGTATCGCGTTTCCGTATTCCGGGATTAATTCTTGGGGATAATGTTGCGCCAAAACGCGATCATCGTATCGTGAGTCAAATTGACTTGCCGCCGACTTTGTTATCCTTAATTGGAATATCTGACTCTTACCCTATGCTGGGCCGAGATTTGACCCAAGTCAGCGATGATTGGCCAGGGCGTGCTCTGATGCAATACGATAAAAACTTTGCGCTGATGGAAGGTAAAGATGTGGTCATTCTGCAACCAGAGAAAGAGGCACAGGGTTTCGAATATAATGAAAAAAACGAGCAGTTAACACCTCATCCACCCGCTGCTGCCGCGCTAGAGAAGAAAGCCTTAAGTTGGGCATTGTGGGGCAGTTTGGCCTACCAGCAAGAGCTGTATCGTTTGCCTAAATAAGCGTTAAACAGAATGGAAAATGCCGCTATTTTTAGCGGCATTTTTGTTTATCACTCATGCTAATTTTGTGCGCAAACGGATTCATACGATTGGAATAGGTTAAATCCACGTCGACATAATAGATTCTTGCTCTGGCTGAGTCTGCTGCTGATAAAACTGACCAATACGCTGCCCAAGTTGTTGATAAAATTGACTCGATTCGCCTTGAAGCGATTGCCTTGCCGTACTGCTGGTATTCGCTTTAGCGCTACTAGTGGCATAACTTGTCGCACCTTGACTGACCTTTAAGCGTATATCCTTACGTTGCAGCGCCGCTTGGCCTCTTGCTGCAATTTTTAGCGTTTTAGGTAAAACACGCTCGGCCACTACAAGGGGCGCTTTTTTCTCTTGCTGTTGTTGGTTCTGTTGCTGTGAGGATTGCTGTTGCTGCTGTTTTTCTTGAACTTGTTGCTGATTATGCTCGAGCGTTTTCGCCTGTTGTTGAGCTTGATCCGCAGTGCGTTCATTCTGTGGATTAAAGGCGCGTTCTTCGTGACCTTTAGTTGCCGCTTGTGGTGGGATGACTACAGGTTTCAGTTGGTTGTCGACCCGAGCCGAGTCCGTCGCGATATTACTGGTCGCTAGCGGGACTTGGGGGTAGTTACTGACAACTAACATGGAAAATTCCTTGGCACATTAATGGTTAAATACTAGTCATTAATCGCTCAAAGATAAAGCGTTAACGTGTCTGTAACGCTAACCAAGGCATAAATACCTGCAAAAACTCCTGTTGATGGGAAATAAAGGGCGCGTGAGAAGCTTTGGCGAGCATCACATCTTCACTTTGAGCTGTGATGGGCATTTTAGGTGGTACGCGTTTGGGCACTAGCCCGTCGAGTCGGCCCCAGATCCTTAGCCAAGGTTGTTGCAACTCTATCAGTTGCTGCCTTAAGTCGACGTCGGTCAGCATATTTAGGCCTTGAGTTAAGGCTCTGGTATTGGGTAAAGGACGTGCGAGGACAAGATCGCGTAGTTGTTTGATGTCTTCCTTGGCGGTTTCGCTACCCATGGCTTGAATCGCCAGAAATCTCTCTATAGTTTTAGGTAAATTTTGGCCGAGTTGTTCTCTAAATTGATGAAGGACTTGTGGCGGAATGCCCGGCCATGCTTCGTCTTCCCTTGCCATAAAGCAAGGGGATGATGCAATAGTAATCAAGCCTTTGATTTTTTGTGGATAACTTAACGCTGCCTGAGTCGCAACGAGTCCACCGAGTGACCAGCCGGCCCAAATAGCGTGTTCAGGCAATGCAGCGACTAAGGTATCTACCCAGGTTGATAGGCCACCTTCAACCATTTGGCTATGGCCAAAGCCCGGCAAGTCTACATAGTGCACCCTATACTGAGACAGTGACTCATGTAATGGCGTAAACACAGCGCTATTCACTCCCCAACCGTGAAGCATCACCAGATCTGGCCCTTGGCCGCTGATTTCAATATGCAAATTTGCTTGGTTTGTGGATGTCACTTGGCTCACTTGAGTGCCTCAAAAATGGATTAGGTGAATGTATGCCGCACTTTGTCAAAAGGATTTGGCCGCAATCTGCTTTGCGGATAATGCGTTTAGGCTATCAACTCGGTACAAGGTGGTTGGCGGGCAGTTTACCTAACCGTTGCCTGCTGTGCCACCAATCTATATTACTTCCCGAGACTGGCATTTGCGCCGTTTGTCTTCAATCTGGCTTATATCATGGGCCTATTTGCTTAGGTTGCGGTAAGTCGATGCAAATAGAAGTCGATTATTGCGGTGAATGCCAAAAGCGCCAGCCACGTAAAGTCATTGCACCTTGTAGTTATCATCAAGGTTTGGGGGCTTGGGTTGGTGCGATTAAATATCAAGGTCAACTTGCCGCTTTGCCCGTGCTGTGTCGCGCCTTAGTGGCACGACTTAAGGTATTAGAACAGCAAGGATTAATCTTGCTGCCTCAAGCGATAGTGCCAGTCCCATTGCATCCAAAACGCTTACAACAACGGGGATTTAATCAGGCGTGGTTAATTGCCCATGAGTTATCACAGCTCTTGCAACTGCCGTTAGCGAGCGAAGGGTTAACGCGCCAACGAGACACTCGATCGCAGGCGGGGCTTTCGGGTGCACAGCGACGACGCAACTTACATGATGCCTTTATGTTAGCGGATGATTTTGCGTTCCAGCGTGTTGCATTGGTGGATGATGTGGTGACCACCGGCACTACAGTCTCTGAAATTGCTCGCTTATTCGAAGCGCGTTATGTGCATGTTCAAGTATGGTGTTTGGCAAGGGCAGAGGCGCCAGGCTTGTTGGATGATATTTAAAAAGGTTAAAAGCATTGCTCCATTATATCTTTGTGTATGTCAAAATTATGTCAAAAATACTGCGTAAAAATGAATAAGTTTTAATTTTGCGACAAGATGTAAGTATCTGTATCAATGGGTTTTGTTTATTTTTTGTATTGAGATACCTTTCTATGTTATTTCGTTTGGAGGGTATTTATGGACGCTAAACTGGCGCGATCAAATGCAGATACGGCATCAACGCTGAAGGACATTATTCAGGCGATAAACTACTCTTTGAAGCTACATGGTTTTTGTGGTTTCTGGTTTCAAGGAGTTCCACATTGTGCGTATGAAAATTATCACTTTCCAAAAGATACCAATCTGTTCTCTCCTACGGCACTAAGAAAACCTATCGCCAGCATAGCTTCTTCCCCTGTTATGGCTGAATTACAGCGTTTTTATTTAAATCAGATAGCCTCCCATGATTTCAATTTTGGTTTTTCATTGGATACTTCAAAATCTTATATGTATAGATTCACGAGTGAAAAAAATGATAAGACCAGCCTATTGTTTAGTAAGCATAATATTCAAAGTGTTTTGAGCTGGCCCATCTCATGCCACTCTAATCGTCATTGGACAGGCCGGTTTATACTACTTAGCCATCTTAGTGCTTCGGAGGTGGTGTTAGAGGGATTGGCAGACACTTTAAAGGAAGCTCAAAACAAGCTTTTTGAATGTAATAAACAATTGTTCAATCCATTTCTACAAAGCTCTCTGCTTAAAGATAATGCGAGAGATATCCTGCTTATGGTCGCAAACGGTCTTCAAAACGACGAAATTTCAACTCAGCTCCCGATAAGTGTCAGAGGAGTTGAATATCATATGGAATCCATGCGTAAGAAATTTGGGGCTACAAATAGAGCAAATTTAATCCATTTAGCCCATCAATATGAGTTGATTTAAAAATGTTGATATTACTGGTTGAAGATAATCGACTTCTTTCTAACAACATCATTCAATATCTTGAATTGAGTGGTATAGAGTGTGATTACGCTTTCAACCTGGCACAAGCGGATATGCTCATTAGTCAGCAGCAGTTCGACGCTATTATTCTCGATCTAAATTTGCCGGATGGTGATGGGATTGAAGCGTGTGAACGCTGGAAAGCACAGTGCATTACTTCACCAGTAATCATGTTAACTGCACGTAGTAGTCTGAATGATCGCTTGAGTGGGTTTGCTGTGGGCGCGGACGATTATTTAGTAAAACCATTTGCAATGGAGGAACTGGTCGCGCGATTGAAGGTGGTTGCTCAGCGTCGTCCCGCGCCCCAAAGGTTGACTATTGGCGACCTAGAAATCGATTTTGCAAACCACATGGTGTATCGGCAAGGGCAACAGCTGGCTTTGTCTAAAACCGGATGGCAGATCCTGGCTTTATTAGCTAGGCGTAGTCCAGAAACGGTGAGTAGAGAAGAGATTGAGCGAATGCTTTGGCCCGACAGCGTACCTGATAGTGACAGCTTGCGCAGCCATATTCATCTTTTACGTCGAGTGATCGATCGCCCCTTTGAACGGCAAATATTACATACGATTCGTGGCGTTGGTTTAAGCCTTAGAGATGATATCAATGCAAGCGCCTAAACTTAGCCTCAAGCGTAGCTATCAAGTGTGGGGAGTTATTTTTCTATTAATAACCTTAGGCGTGAATAGTTTTATCCCGCTTTGCATGATGTGTGCAGGTATGATTTCTATGCATGAGGTCACAATGCACAATGCAGGGCAAGCGGCCGAAGCATTACTGAAGCTGGCGGAGCCAACTCAGCAATCATTACTTCATCAACCACTTCTAAAAACCGATAACTTAACTGTCTATCCTCATTGGCGAGATATTCCGCTGCAAATTCGTGAGTTAAGTAACAATGAAGTCTTAACTGATGCGAGCACAATTCACTATGAGCATGCAGAAGGTCCCATTGTTAACGCGTTAAGTGTGTACTACACCCAAACTGGCCAGCCGCTATACGTTTGGCTGCAGTTTAGTGTTACCCATGATTTGCAATTTGCCCCTAAAAATATGACGGCGATCTTGCTGCTTGTCTTGATAACCTTTTGTGCCAGTGCAAGCTTAGCGTTTTATATGCAAAGTAAAGTGATTACGCCTGTTCATCAAATTAGTCATGCGATTAAACAACATGATTGGGAAGGAGGAGGAAAACTGAGTTTACCAGAACAAGAATATGCTGAATTAAAGGCAATTGTTGATGCTTTAGATAACTCGATTTTACAACTTCAGGAGGCTCAGCAGCGAGAACTCAATTTTTTACGCTTTGCTAGCCATGAGTTACGTACGCCAGTCGCCATATGCCAATCTTCATTTGAAATCCTCGCATTACAACAAGGTGAGCTTACGGGGGCAACTCTGTATGCTTCCCAAGCGACCAATCAAATGAAGTCACTCATTGAAACCCTACTATGGTTAACTAATAAAGAGTGTTCAAACCTAGAAAAGGAAAACGTAGCATTATCGCCTTTACTTGCCAGTATTATCGAGGAGCAGCAACGGGCACATGGTTATGAGCAAAAAATTCAATTATTGTGTGACGATACTTGCTTGCCAGTTCAGCTTCATCCGCTAAAAATAATATTAAGCAATTTATTAAGGAATAGTATTGAGCATGGTGGGATGGATATTCGCATTACTCAAGATGCTTGTTGTATAGAAATAACCAATTCCTACAATAGTAAGGGCCGTCATGGATTTGGTTTAGGGCTTTTACTGGTGAAACGTCTCGCTAATCAACTGGGTTGGACTTTTACTAGCTCATCTGCAAATAATTTATTTACAGCTAGGCTGGTAATATCTAATAACTAAAGAATGAGAACTATAGATTTACTGCATTAAACCACACACTTTTAAAATGCAAAAGCGCCGTTGGGCTTAGATCACATAGTCATCATGCTATTCGTAGTAACTTTATTATATAAAGTTTACTGGTCGATAAGTATTTTAAAATACTTCCTAGAATACATGGTTGAGAGGGACTCTATGTGTAAAAAAAGTGTGGCATCTATTTTAGTCAGTGCAATTATTTTTAGTGGTTCAGTATATGCTGATGTGAATAAAACGAGCGTGGATTTAGGTTATAAGTTTTATACTAGTGACGCAAAAAATGATAACCCAGGTGTTTTTAATCAACCTTTTGTAAAGTTGAATCATTTAGGAATTGCAGATTGGGGTACTTACTTTGCTAATCTTAAGCTCGAAAACCCTGCTGAAATCGCGGAAAATCAGAAGAACCTTGATGGTAAAACTACCATTAAGTCATTATTGATAATTGAAAATAAGCTGGGAGAGTCGCAGTTCAACTTCTGGACTCAGAACTTTATCTCTGCGAGTGAAACGCTAGTTGAAGATAATCTTTACTTAGGTATTACCCATAATGCAAAAATTCAAAATTTATCACTAAACTATGGTGTCGGTTTAAATTATACCATTGGTAGCTTTTCCCCCACATCAGAGAAGTTTAATGATCTGTCAGGTTATGCCGTGGTTTTAAATGCAAAGTACCCATTTGAGTTGCTAGGGTTAAAACATAGTTTAAGTTTGAATTATGAAGCACAAATTGATAGGGATGCAGCGCATCAAGCATTATTTTCATATGACAGCTATGGCCATCAGATAATTACAACATTACAAACAAGCCTCACAGATTCAATATTTTCAAAGTTATATATCACCCATTATGATAGCTGGGGTTCGCAATATAATGATGGGATTGAATACGGTATATCTGTTGGTTATCAGTTTTAACGGTTTATCAAATAGGTTGAAATTTTGATAAGTAGAATCACATTTAATTTGGTGCTGTTCTAAATTTTATCAAAAATAATAAGGGAATTGTAATGCATTATAAAAAATCCATTATTGGTATTGCTGCAACGGCAACAGCAATTATTGTCGGTTGCCAAGTTACCCATCAAATAGTAAAAAGCCAGGGAACCGCTCAAGGCAAGCATGGCGAAGTGCAGGTCGAAACCACATTCAAAGACGGACACATTGTGGCGATTGATGTACTAAAGCAAAAGGAAAATAAAGTCCTTGCTGGTGCCGTATTTAAAGATGTTAAACAGGCGATTATTGATAATAACTCTATCGAGGTTGACGGTATTGCAGGCGCAACCGTAACGTCTAAAGCGCTTAAAGAAGCCGTGGGTAAAAGTATTGAAGCCGCAGGTGTTACGTTAGTTGCTGTCGCTTCAGCTAAAAAAAATGAAGCATTAACACCAGCAGAATATACCTATGATGTGGTGATTATTGGCTCGGGTGGTGCAGGTTTCAGTGCTGGTTTAGAGGCTATGACTGCGGGACGAAGTGCAGTGATTATTGAAAAGATGCCTATTATCGGCGGTAATTCTTTGATTTCTGGCGCTGAGATGAATGTGGCCGGTAGTTGGGTACAAAAAAATATGGGTGTTACCGATAGCAAAGACCTGTTTATTAGCGACACGCTAAAAGGCGGCGATTTCAAAGGTGACCCTGAAATGGTTAAGACCATGGTCGATAATGCGGTTGATGCAGCTGAGTGGTTAAGGGATTACGTCAAAGTAGAATTTTACCCAGATCAATTATTTCAGTTTGGTGGACACAGCGTGAAACGAGCGCTAATCCCTAAAGGTCATACCGGAGCAGAGGTGATCAGCAAGTTTTCTATTAAAGCTGAAGAAGTGGGCTTACCAATTCATACCAACACTAAGGCTGAAAAGTTAATTCAAGATCAAACGGGCCGAATTGTGGGTGTAGAAGCGACTCATAATGGCAAAACGGTAACCTACTATGCAAAACGCGGTGTTGTGATTGCCACGGGTGGCTTCTCGTCTAACATGGAAATGCGTAAAAAATATAACCCAGAGTTAGATGAACGATATGGCAGCACTGGTCATTCAGGTGGTACTGGTGACGGTATTGTGATGGCAGAAAAAATACATGCAGCAGCTAAAAATATGGGATATATCCAGTCATATCCCATTTGTAGCCCAACCTCGGGTGCGATTGCCTTGATTGCTGACTCTCGCTTCTTTGGTGCGGTGTTAATCAACCAGAAGGGTGAGCGCTTTGTTGAGGAATTGGAACGCCGAGATGTGATTTCACAGGCCATTCTAGCCCAACCAGGCCGTTATACTTATGTTCTCTGGAACCAAGCTATTGAAGATGTTGCCCATACTGTTGAAATGCATCAAGGTGAACTGAAGGAATTCACAAAAGACGGGCTAATGTATAAGGTCGACACCCTAGAAGAAGCCGCTAAAGTCTTTAATATTCCTGAAGATAAGCTGTTATCAACGATTAAAGACGTTAATCGTTATGCCGCAACAGGAAAGGATGAAGCCTTTAATCATCGCTCAGGATTGGTTGATTTAAGTAAAGGACCTTATTGGATTTTAAAAGCGACACCTTCTGTGCACCATACTATGGGTGGACTAGCGGTTGATACACGTACTCGTGTACTTGATGAACAAGGAAAGGTGATTCCGGGCTTGTTTGCTGCGGGTGAAGTGACTGGTTTAACCCATGGAACCAATCGACTCGGTGGTAATGCTTACACTGATATCATTGTCTTTGGTCGTATCGCGGGACAAGAAGCGGCTAAATAGTTTGTATTTTATGTCTGGCTTAAAGCGACCCAATTGGGTCGCTTTTGTTTGTAAATGATGCTGTTAACTCGCGTACAACACATTCGTTTAAAGCTTGTTTATGATGAATAAATCGTGATCGCTATGGCAAAAATCCATAAACTTGCTATCCAAAGGACTACAAAGCGAAGGTGAGTCGGAGTATCATACGGCTAATTCTTACTAAAACACTCAGGTATCCCCTGACGGAGCAGGTTTTCATGATTACCATTTCCGATGCGGCTCAAGCCCATTTTGTTAAGTTGTTAGCAGATCAACCTGAAGGCACTCATATTCGCGTATTTGTGATCAGTCCAGGAACCTCGCAAGCCGAGTGTGGTGTGTCTTATTGTCCACCGGATGCAGTAGAAAGTGATGATATTGAAATCGAGTTCACTGGCTTCAATGCTATGGTCGATGAGAAGAGTGCACCTTTCCTTGAAGATGCCACTATCGATTTTGTGACTGACCAATTAGGTTCACAACTCACGCTCAAAGCACCTAACGCAAAAATGCGTAAAGTGTCTGGTGATGCACCTTTAGTCGAGCGTATCGAATACGTGATCCAATCTGAAATCAACCCTCAGTTAGCTGGCCATGGTGGTAATATCATGCTGGTTGAAATTACCAAAGAGGGCGTAGCCGTACTGCAGTTCGGCGGTGGATGTAATGGTTGTTCTCAAGTTGATATCACCCTGAAGGATGGTATCGAAAAACAATTGCTAGACATGTTCCCCGGTGAGTTGACTGGCGTACGTGACGTGACAGATCACCAACACGGTGAACATTCTTACGCTTAATCTTGTTTGTTAAGCTGAATGAAAAACGCGACCTTGAGTCGCGTTTTTTATATTTGGCTTTCGCTTTAAGTGCAGTTGTTAAGTTATAACTTAGGGTTGAGATTATCAGCTAAGAACTTATCTAAGGCTTTAAAAGTCGCGAGTCTGTTGTCGTTATTGCTCAGGTAATGATCACCATTTTCCAACTCAATATACTCCACTGGTTTATTCAGTGATTTGAGCTCGTCATACATTTCTCGGCTATGTTGAACCTTAACGACTCTGTCTTTATCGCCATGTAGCAGTAATACTGGGATGTTAATTTTATCTGCTTTACTGATAGGTGAGCGCTCATAGAGGGCATCGAGATCATCTCCTATTTGCTCTTTAACTACTTCATAGTTGGTATGTCTGCGGCTTGATTTTACTAGGTAGGCCACATCGGTCACACCAGCCACACTGATGGCGCAACGGTAAAGATCGGGAGTCATGGCAGCCCCCATTAAGGCCGCGTAACCACCATAACTCGCACCGGCAATACAAATGCGTTTAGGATCGCTAATCCCTTGAGCTATTAGGTAACGAGTCCCGTCTTCAACATCGTTTTGCATTTCGAGTCCCCAGCTTTTTAGGCCAGCCTTCATAAACTCATAGCCGTAACCTGCCGACCCCCTGAAATTCATTCGAAATACCGCATAACCACGATTAGCGAAGAACTGTGCCCAGTAGTCGAAGTCGTTGCTGTCGTAACTGATGGGGCCGCCATGGGGGAAAATAATCGTCGGCAGTTGCTTGGCTTCAAGCCCTTTTGGCACCGTTAGGTAAGCATCGATTTTGAGCTTATCCCTTGCTTCATATGTTAAATATTGGGTATCGGCGAGGAGTTCACTCTTGAGTCTGCCGTATCGGTTAGCGATGGGATAAAGCGTTTTTTCGTCCCTATCGCCAAAATAGTAAGTGCCGGGCTCGGTCGAGCTAGTGGAATACACTATGTAGCGGCGTTCATCGGCACTGAACTGAGTAATATAGTTGTGTGCGTTGGGTAACACGGCTTTTAGGCCATTTTGTAGGCCCACATATTCTTTTTCCCAAAAGGTGTATTCTTCGCCGTCACCTTCACTGATACCAATGACTTTTTTCTTCAGTTTCGAATAGAGTAAATTACCTTCAACGTCAGTATTTTCATTGGCGTAGACCAATTCTTTTGTGAGCTTAGGATCGGTCAGATTGACTTTAAATATGGCTTCGAAACCTTGGTGATAGGCGCGAACGTAAAGAATATTGGGGTCAGCATCAAAACCTAATGGCCAAACACTGTCTTCTGAAAAGGCTTTAAAGGTCCAAAGTAAACGTGAATCTCTCTTTTGCTCGGCCTGTTCATAAATGCGGTACTCAGTATCATCGTTATAGATAGAAATACGGGCCCTGTGTTGTCTATCGGTAATCCAGCCTATGATATTTTTTTTGGCTATTTGGATTGGCTTATATATTTCCTGTTCTAGATTCACTTTAAGTATACTGTATTGGCCTACCTTATCGCCCAAACCATCTATGGAAAGTAAGATGCTCTCTGGGTCATCTTGCATAATATCAATGATTTGTGCTTGATTTTGAGGTATCCAATTAAACTTATTAAAGACTCTAGGATCAAGTACGCTAGTAGTCTTTTTCATCGTCAAATTATACTTAACAAGACGGGTTTCGAGTGTAGGTGTACCGTAACGACTGCCCGGAAACTTGACTTTGATCAGTAAGATATTATCGTTTGCCCACTGCAGAGACAGGATGACAAATTTTTGATTATCCGTGTGCAGCGGAATGCTTTTTTCGCCTGTTTCTATATCTTGGATACTAACGACAGTACCTTTGAGTTTGGCTTGATCGACCCGTACAACCGATGCGAGTTTTTTGCCGTTAGGCGAGAGCTGTACAGAGCTCACATCTGGGATGCTGGCAAAGGCTTCAACGGGTAATTGTGGCGCTGTGTCGGCAACGGCATGGTTGCATAGCCACAGGAAAAGCAGCGGTAAAATCCTTTTCATTATAGAATCACATCTTTGTTACAATTGTAAAATCAACATCATAGTGATTTTGAGATTTGTAAACTACTGTCTTTACAGATTTATTTATTCAAAAAGCTTTTGCTGAAATAATAGTGCCCCGCAAGTGTTAGGCTTCTGGCGATCATAAAGACACTCATGGCGGCCCAAAGGGCGTGGTTACCTTGCTCAGGCAATAACAGTTGCTGCAGCAAATACCATGTCGGGAAAAATGCACCGAAGGTGGCGAGTATCATGCTATTGCGCATCACTTTGCCTTTAGCGGCACCTATGTAGACTCCGTCGAATAAATACGAGCTAAAAGACCATAAAGGCAAAAATATCAGCCAAATAAGATAGGTCTGTGCTGTGGTTCTGACCTCATTAATGCTGGTCAATAACGCGATAATATTACTGCCCAAAAGACTGAATACAGCGCAGAACCCTAACGCAGTAATGGCCGACCAGCTCCAGGCTAAGATCACTGCTTCCCGTAATTGCTCCGCCTGTTTTTGGCCATAGGCACGGCCGACTTCTGCCTCGGCATAATAGGCTATACCATCTAGAGCGTAGGAGATTAATAGCAGTAAATTCAATAACACGGCATTGGCCGCAACGGTATTATCACCTAGACCTGCACCATGGAATGTCATAAAGGCAAAAGCTGCCTGCAAGCAGAGGCTACGGACAAAAATATCTGTGTTGAGCCTCAGTAATTTGCCATAACCAGTCAGGGTGACATGGGGGAATAGGTGGGATAAGTGAAACTCGGGTGCACGCTTGAGTTGTTGTAACACCATAGTGAGTGCGACTGAGAAAGCAGTGATATCGGCAAAGACTGAGGCGAGGGCAGCACCTTTAACGCCCCAGCCCAAGCCGAGGACAAACACCACATCGAGAATAATATTGGCAAGGTTCGCTAAAATCAGCTGCCACATGGCGGCTTTAGGTTGTTGTCGCCCTAAGAGCCAACCTAACATCACTAAATTGAGCAGGGCGAAGGGCGTTGACCAAATCCGTACCTGAAAATACTCGCGGCAATAACGTTCGACCTCGCTACTCGCTTTGGATAATCCTAACGCTAAATTCAATATCGGGACTTGCAGTGCGATAACGCCTGCGCCCAATAACATCGCTAGCATAGCGCCTTGGACTAAGAGCTTGTGCTGGGCGTGAAGATCGTCAGCACCAAAGGCTTGCGCGACTAAACCTGTCGTCGCCATACGCAAAAATCCCAATAACCAAATGATTAATGTGATAATCGTTGACCCGACAGCGACTCCCCCTAAATAATAGGCCTCACTCAGATGACCTATAACAGCCGTATCGACTAAGCCCAAAAGCGGGATAGTGATATTGGAGAGTATCATCGGCAGGGCGAGCGCTAGTAACTGGCGATTTTTCGCGCCGTTGAGCATGAGGTCGAGCCAAGTTGATTTAGCAGTATTCATTAATTTCAGAGGTGTTCACATTATGGTTAAACGTGTGCTGTTGGCACTCATAGGGCTAATGACGTTTTCTGCCCATGCCGTGGTCATTCTGCAATATCACCATGTGTCAGAAACCACTCCGGCGGCAACCAGCGTTACGCCCGCGCAATTTCGTGAGCAAATGCAGTTTCTCGTCGATGACGGCTTTAAGGTGATCCCGCTTTCTAAAGTGGTTGAAGCGATCAAGCAAAAACAAGATTTACCCGCTAAAACAATCGCAATTACCTTCGATGATGGTTATCGCAGTATAGCGACGACGGCGCATCCTATCCTAAAGGAATTTGGATTCCCCTACACCTTGTTTGTGGCAATTGAGCCGATTAAACAAAAGTTTACCGAGATGATGACTTGGGATGAACTCATCACATTATCCAAGGAAGGCGCCGATATTGCTAATCACAGTTGGGCGCACGAACATTTGATCCGCGCCTTAGAAAACGAATCACAGGCGCAGTGGTTAGCGCGGATAAAAGCCAATATCTTAGATACAGAAACAGCGATTGCAGATGCCACAGGGCACAATTTTAAAATGTTGGCGTATCCCTACGGTGAGTACAATCAAGCGTTGCAGGATATGTTAACTGAGAACGGCTTTGTCGCTTTTGGGCAACAGTCCGGTGCCGCGGGGCCCTATTCGCCATTAACGGCACTGCCGCGTTTCCCCGTTGCTGGACAATATGCTGACCTAAAAAGCCTTAAGGCAAAGTTATACAGCTTAAATATGCCTGTGATTGCACAAACCCCAAGTGATCCTGAGTTAAAGGGTGGCCATTGGCGTCCTGAGCTTAAAGTGACCCTCGATATGAGTGATATCTCTGCTAAGCAAGTGATGTGTTACATCCAAGGTCAAGGCTCAAAACAGCCGACTTGGCTCAATGAAAACGAGTTTAGTGTTCAAGCGGATTTAGCTTTGCCTGCGGGGCGCTCGCGTTATAACTGCACAGCGCCGAGTAAGGCGCGCAATGGCTACTATTGGTTTTCTCAGCCTTGGGTGAGGCCAAAGGACGATGGCTCTTGGGTTAAAGAGTGATCAGCGGCTAGGTTTGTATTGCGCCACTATTTTTTCAAAATCGCTAATTAATTTATCATTTAATACCTGCGGCGGTTTGCCTAACGCAGCCGTAGGTTTAAATACCGCAACTCGCGTTCCCTGCGGCGACACCAATACATAACCCGCACTATGGTCGACTTGGTAATTCTCTCCTTCACCTACCATGGCATAGGTCAGCCCTAAGCTGCGGGTGAGGGGAAATATCTGCGTTTGTTCACCCGTTACCGCTTTAAATTCTGGATTGAAAAAATTAACATAGGTCAGGAGTTTATCCGGAGTGTCCCGTTTGGGGTCGACGGATAAAAACACCACCTGCAATGGCGCTATTTTGTTTAGATCGGGATAAGCCGCCGCGAGTTTATTTAAGGTCGTAGGGCAAATGTCGGGACAAAAGGTAAAACCGATAAAGAATAAGCTCCATTTTCCCTGCAAACTGGCATTGGTAAAAGCTTGCTTGTGTTGATCGACCAATTCAAAGGGCGCTAATTCATAGGCCTGTGGAAACAGAAAACCGCTCTCTAACTCGATAGGTTTTGGGGGATTAAATTTCACCGCAAATAGGCCGCCAAGACCGAACAACAAAATGGCGATGACTAAAATTCTTTTCTGCATTATTCGCTCCATAAATACAGGTTAGCGCGACAAACTCATTCCATACACTAGTTCCACAAATAGTGGTCTAGCAGTAATGCCATAAATAACAACATTAAATGGTAGATAGAGAAGCGGAACACTTGCATCGCTAAGCCATCATGATCCCGATATTTAAGTTGCCATGCTTTATAGATAAATCCCGTACTGAGTAAACTCGAGCTGACGAAATACACAGGCCCACACATACCAACCAGCACAGGTAACAGGCAAGCAATCGCCAGCAATACTGTGTAGAGCAAGATGCAGGTTTTCGTAAATTCGACACCGTGGGTGACTGGTAGCATGGGAATATCTACTTTGGCATATTCGGCGCGTCTGTGAATGGCCAGTGCCCAAAAATGTGGCGGCGTCCACGTAAAAATGATGATCACTAGCAATAACGCATGGCCGTGAAATTCGTTCGTCACTGCCGTCCATCCCAGCAGGGGTGGCATGGCTCCCGCAAGGCCGCCGATCACAATATTTTGTGATGTTGCGCGTTTCAAATAGGCAGTATAAACCAAGGCATAGCCAATCAGGCTGGCAAAGGTCAGCCAAGCTGTGAGTGGATTGACTAAGGAATATAAGACGATAAAGCCAAAACTACCTAAGCTAGCGGCGAAAATTAACGCGCGCGTGGCCGAAATGCGTCCCTTAGGCAGCGGGCGATTGTAGGTGCGTGCCATTAAGCCATCGATACGGCGATCGATCAGATGATTCAACGCCGCCGCTGAACCTGCCATCATAGCAATACCCAGCATACCGGCGATTAAAGGTTGAACGGGGACCGCATGGGGCACAGCAAGACACATGCCTACTAAGACAGTGAGCAGCATCAGTGCGACGACTTTAGGTTTGGTCATTTCAAAATAGGCGCGCCATGTTACGCTGAAAGTGGGCAGGCTACTGGTGATTGAGAGTGGTTTTGCCATCTTGGATCCCTCGCTTATGCTTTGCGCCATAAAAAATAGTTGATTGTGACTAAGGTCATTAGCAGTAGTGCCGCACCACCGTTGTGAGACACGGCAATACCGAGTGGTAAATACATCACTACGTTAGAAATACCTAAGCTCACTTGTAGTATGACTAGCCCCACTAATAAAAGGCTTAAAGCCTTAAGTCCCGTAGCGCCCACAAATAATCGGTAGGCGAGCACGAGTAACAAGCTGGCAGTGACGATAGCGCCAATTCTGTGGGCTACGTGGATAGTCATTCGTGCAGGGTAATCGAGTACCCCAAATTCGAAGCTAGGGTGTTGGCCTTGGAACGGTGAAAATGCCTCGGCTATTGCTAAGTTATCTACCCAATTTCCCTCACAGATGGGTAAAGAGGTGCAGGCGAGCGCCGCGTAATTCGATGATGTCCAAGCGCCCAACATAATCTGACACACAAGGACGAATAGGCTCACCAACGCTAACGGTGCGAGATGTCGAGGATGGGTTTCGCTATTAAATATACGCCGAGGTCGGGTTCGCAGGTAAAGGAGTAACAGCAGCGAGATTAGGCTAAAGCCACCAATAAGATGCGACATCACAATTATTGGCATGAGTTTCATGGTCACAGTCCACATGCCTAGCGCTCCTTGAAAGAGGATCAGCAGCACTATGATGACCGGCAACTTTTTGGGTGCTTCCGGTGTTTTTAAGCACAAAATTAAGATGAACAATACCAGTAAGCCAAGTCCGCCTGCGATATATCTGTGGATCATTTCCAGCCAAGCTTTCTCTGGATTGATATCGTGATCTGGGAATATAGTTTGCGCATGGGCGATTTCATGGTCTTGGGTGGGCACTTTAATATGGCCGTAGCAGCCTGGCCAATCGGGGCAGCCGAGTCCTGCATCCGATAGGCGGGTATAAGCGCCCATTAAAATCACCAATAGGGTAAAGACTAATGTTAAGCGTAGGATCCAAGTTAACTGCATCAATCTACCCTCGACAGTTTTAACAACTTACGCAGATCCGCAATCAGCGCCTTGCCTTGAGCTAAATGCGCTTCTTTGCCCTGCACTTGAGGGTAGCGCAGGACTAAGCTGCCTAAGGGATCGACTATGATTAGCTGCTGTTCATCTAACCATTTGCTTAAGTCTGCATTGGCGGGGCGAGTGTTGAAGTGAAAGGCGCTTAAGGCGTTAAGATCGCTGTCGGGATGGGTGAGGATGAGCGGTTCTACTCGCGCCTGATCTGGCCCTAACGCTGTGTGGCTTTGGCGCAAAATATACAGGCGTTCGCGGCAAGTATCGTTGCATTTGGCGGGCAATAAATACAGTAGTTGCCATTCTTTGGGATTAGAATTTTCAACCCCAAGGCTGGCATAACTGGTTTCGGGACTGATCAGCTCGCCATGATTGGTGGCACCGCCATGGTATAAATTCAGGCTCAGCACTAGCTTAGCAATCACTACGGGGGCAATAAACGCCAGCAGTAATAGCCCTAATGCTTTGTGTTTAGATTTGCTCTGGGAGTTCATGCTTGCTCCTCTCATTCAAATTATCCCTAATTTATTGTTTTATATTTATTTAGTTTTATTAGTGTCTTGCTAAGTATGGTACGAATTTCCCTATTTGCTCCTTGAGTTTGCGACTGTTTGGGCGCTATGGCGTTTTACATATTTAATCCCTTGCCACAGCATTAGTCCTGCAAATACGGCTGCCATCGAAAACCACTGCAACGCATAGCCCCAATGTTTTTGTGCTGACAGTGGGAAAGGTTGCCAAGGATGGGGCAATGTGAGGGAAGGTAATTGCTCTGGTTGCAACACGACAGGTAACACTGGGTGCCCTAATACCTTAGCCATTTCGGGCATATTTAAATTTTGAAAGCGAATACTTGCCCCTGTTTCTGCCATTAAAGCTTGGCTCAAGGGATTGATTTGCTTTTGATAAAGCCTGCCTTCGATATTTAATGCCCCGCTTAGGGGAGTGATGTGGGGTAACTCATCCCGATGGGAGCCTGCGGCAACAAAGCCTAACTCGACCAGCAACCAAGGTTTTTCAACTTCTACTTGCAGAGGTTGAAAGGCTAAATATCCCACTTGACCTTGATAGATTTGATTATCCAGCAGCCAGATTTGTGAGCTTGCGGGAGTGGCGCGTACTTGCAGTCGATAACCAGTCACACCTTCTTTGCCGACCTTGAGTTGGAGCTGCTCAAAACTTAATGGCAGCAAAGCTTGCCTTGCTTCCATCTGGGCTAAAAGCGTCGTTTTATCTTCACCACGGGCTAACTGCCATAAACCCAACTTGACCAATATAGTTAATACAGCCACAGTCAATATCAGTAGAAAAACCGTTAATTTATTCAGCAGAACATGAGGATATTGTATGAATAGCCTGTTCATTTTTAAGTTGGTCTTAGTTCTGCTGTTGCTATTCATCATTTTTAATCTAGGTCGCGCCTTGTTTATTATGGTGAAAGGTGATGAAAAAGTGCCTATGAGCCGTTATCTTGGTCGGCGAGTGATTTTCTCCGTGCTCGTTATCCTGTTATTGCTGGTGGCCTTAGGGACTGGGCTGATTAGCCCCAATCCCACGCCTTACTAAAGCACTAGAGAACGTAAACGAAAATAAACAAACACAGCCAGACCACATCCACAAAGTGCCAATACCAACTCCCCGCTTGGAACGCAAAATGTTTATCTGCGCTAAAGTGCCCCTTCAACACTCTGAAAAACAACACGAATAAAAAGAGCGTCCCCAGTGTGACATGCATGCCGTGAAAGCCAGTTAACAGGAAGAAGGTGTTGCCATAAATCCCAGAGGTCAGGGTGAGTCCCATTTCCCGGTAGGCATGCATATATTCTTCTGCCTGTAAGGCAAGGAAACCCATACCCAAGAGTATGGTGATACCAAGCCAGAGAGTAATGGCAGAACGTTTACCTTTTTCTAGGCTGACATGGGCGAAATGTAAGGTAACTGAGGAGGTTAGCAGTACGATAGTGTTGATTAATGGCAGTCCAGTCCATGGCATAGCTTGGGTTTTAGTGCCATCTGGCGTAGTAATGAGCGGCCAAATAGCTTCAAACTGAGGCCAGAGTACTTCGTGGGTCATGGCATTATTCGATGCGCCACCGAGCCAAGGCACTGCGAACATGCGGGCATAAAATAGTGCCCCGAAAAAAGCGCCGAAAAACATGACTTCCGAAAAAATAAACCAGCTCATACCTTGGCGAAACGATCGATCCATTTGGCTAGAATAGAGCCCTGCCATCGACTCTTGGATCACGGTTCTAAACCAACCTACCAGCATGAATAGGATCACAGCTATTCCAACCAGCAGCACATAACCGCCACCGGATGCACCTGATTTTAACTGTTGCACGAAAAGGCCTGCACCAGAGGCGATTAAGAACAAGCCAATGGCACCTACAATAGGCCAGACACTTTGGGATGGAACGTAGTAAGACTGATGTTTCGTTGTCATTTTGCAGCTCCTTGCTCTATGGCAGACGCTAACTGCTTGTCGGTAATGTCGTAGAGAGTGTAAGAGAGGGTCAGAGTATGGATAGACTCAGGTAACTGAGGATCCACATAGAAAATGAGCGGCAGCTCAGCGCTAGTGTCCGCCGCTAAGGGTTGTTGATTAAAGCAAAAGCATTCTGTTTTATTAAAATAAGCGGCACCTTGGCCGGGCGAAACTGAAGGTATCGCTTGGCCAATAGTTGCTTTAGCGGACATATTGCGCGCCAAAAATGCCGTATGGATTAGCTCGCCAGGGTGAACTTCGAGCCGTTTGGTTTGTGGCGCAAATGTCCATGGCATGCCTGTTTGTACCTGAGAAATAAATTCTACAGTCACTATTCGGCTTGTATCTACTGTGATTGCTTGATAACTACTCGCGGTATTGGAGGGTTTTCCATTGATACCGAGTTGCTCGCACAACACATCGTAGAGCGGCACCAGCGCGAATCCAAAGCCAAACATTCCAATACAGCCGATAACTAACATGCTGATAAGTTTACGATTTGACTTAGGTTTATCTTGCTGGTGTTGGGTTGCCATTTCATTTCACCTCAGGTGGTGTCGTGAAGGAGTGGTAAGGTGCAGGGCTTGGCAATGTCCACTCTAAACCCTCGGAACCTTCCCAAGGTTTAGCGGGGGCTTTTTCGCCGCCACGGATGCACTTAATTACTAATACTAAGAAAATCAATTGCGATAAGCCGAAGGCGAACCCACCAATCGAGACGATTTGATTAACATCGGCAAATTGAATCGAGTAGTCAGGGATACGCCTTGGCATTCCTGCCAGCCCAAGGAAATGCATCGGGAAAAATAGCACATTGACTGAAATCACCGAGCACCAGAAATGCCATTGTCCCAGTCGTTCGTTGTACATGTGTCCCGTCCACTTAGGTAGCCAGTAATAGGCCGCTGCCATGATGGAGAAAATCGCACCAGTCACGAGCACATAATGGAAATGTGCCACAACAAAATAAGTATCGTGGTACTGGAAGTCGGCGGGTGTAATGGCGAGCATTAATCCCGAAAAACCGCCAATAGTGAAGAGTATGATAAAGGCTACAGCAAACAGCATGGGCGTTTCGAAACTGAGTGAGCCGCGCCACATAGTGGCAACCCAGTTAAACACTTTCACTCCAGTTGGCACTGCAATCAACATAGTGCAATACATGAAGAACAGCTCGGCAAACACAGGCATACCTGTGGTGAACATATGGTGCGCCCACACGAGGAACGACAGAATTGCAATACTAGCCGTAGCATAAACCATGGATGCATAGCCAAATAAGGGTTTACGACTGAAGGCTGGGACTATGGCAGAGATGATGCCAAAGGACGGCAAGATCATGATGTAGACTTCAGGGTGGCCGAAGAACCAGAAAATATGCTGGAACATCACAGGATCGCCGCCGCCAGCCGCATCGAAGAAACTCGTGCCGAAAAACTTATCTGTCAGCACCATAGTCACTGCGCCAGCGAGTACGGGCATAACCGCGATCAGTAGGAATGCCGTGATAAGCCAAGTCCACACAAACAATGGTAACTTCATCCATGTCATGCCTGGCGCGCGTAAATTCACTATGGTCACAATCACGTTGATTGCGCCCATGATCGAACTTATCCCCATGATGTGAATAGAAAATACAAAGAGCGCCGTGCTATCTGGACTATAAGTTGTTGATAGTGGTGCGTAGAAGGTCCAACCAAAGTTAGGTCCGCCACCTTCCATAAATAGCGAACTGAGAAGGATAGTGAAGGCGAAGGGGAGTATCCAAAAACTCCAGTTATTCATCCGTGGCAGCGCCATATCGGGCGCCCCTATCATCATAGGGATCAGCCAGTTAGCGAGCCCTGTAAAGGCTGGCATTACCGCACCGAATACCATGATCAGCCCATGAACAGTTGTCATTTGGTTGAAAAAGTTGGGCTCGACCAATTGTAATCCAGGTTGAAAGAGTTCAGCGCGGATCACCATGGCCATAGCGCCACCGGTTAAGAACATAATGAAGCTGAACCATAAATACAAAGTACCTATGTCTTTATGGTTGGTGGTTAGCAGCCAGCGCATGATGCCCTTTGGCGCACCATGATGATGGTCATCATGGGCTGCGGTTTGATCTTGAGTCGTTGTGCTCATCATTATCCCCTACTGTCCATGACTTGCGATATCAGCAGGTTGCACTGTATCGCCGGTATTGTTGCCCCAAGCATTGCGTTCATAGGTAATGACTGCTGCAAGTTGTTGTGGGCTAAGCTGTTTGCCAAATGCCTGCATAGCCGTGCCTGTTTTACCGTGCATCACAATATCGATGTGATTGGCGACTGGTCCAATGGCGATAGCGCTACCCACTAGCGCGGGGAAGGCGGGTGGTATTCCTGCACCTGTCACTTGATGGCAGGCAGCACAGAAGGTCGCGTAGACAGTTTCACCTTCGGCCATGAGGGCGTCATGGCTGAGTGTGGGGAGGCTTGCGGGATCGACTGCAGCTGAGACGTCTGTTGCAGACGCGGGTGTCGGGGTTATACTGCTTGGTACCGCGGCGGATGTTTGTGCAGAATTGCCGTTCATGTACTCGTTGACGTCTTTGGCTTGCACTGCATCGCCAGTATTATTGCCCCAAGCATTACGCTCGTAGGTAGTCACTGCCGCGATTTCTTGTGCGGTCAATTGCTTACTAAACGCTTGCATGGCAGTACCCGTTTTACCGTTGAGCACAATTTCAAGGTGACCGCTGAGTGGTCCCGTTGCAATCGGGCTACCTTTAAGGTGCGGAAATACGCCTTGCAACCCTTCGCCATTGGGCTGGTGGCAGGCTGCGCAGTGCCCGAGGTAAACTTGTTCACCTTGAGTCATCAACTCTTCTTTACTTAGGGTTTGTGATAAAGCGGCTTGAGCGGCTTCAGCCGCAGCACCTGCGGCTTGTTTCTGCTCTGTGACCCAAGCCTCAAACTCGGCTTCGGGTAACGCTTGTACTACGATAGGCATAAAACCATGGTCTTTACCGCAGAGCTCGGCGCATTGACCACGGTAAATGCCGGGTTTGTCGATGCGAGTCCAGGCCTCATTGATAAATCCTGGATTGGCATCTTTCTTAATTGCAAAGGCGGGCACCCACCAAGAATGGATGACATCCTCTGAAGTCATCAGAAAGCGGATTTTGCGGTTTATCGGTAGAACGAGCGGTTTATCGACTTCCAATAGATAGTTTTCACCCTTGGTTTCGGTGCCTTCGATTTGTGCTCTGGGTGTTGTCAGTATGCTATAAAAATCAATATCTTGATCGAAATAGCTGTAATGCCATTTCCATTGGGAACCCGTGACTTTTACGGTGAGATCGGCGTTGCTGGGATCTTCCATTGCGATTAAAGTTTTTGTCGCTGGAATCGCCATTAAGATCAAAATGATAAATGGCAGAATCGTCCAAGCGATTTCAACTTTAGTGCTTTCGTGAAAGTGGGACGCGACAGCGCCTTTGGATTTTCTGTGGTTGATCATGGCGTAAATCATGACGCCAAAGACCACTAGGCCTATTGCGCAGCAGATATACAAGATGGTCATGTGCAAGTGATAAACCTTGCCACTGATCTCGGTCACGCCAGGGGTCATGTTGAACCGCATGTCTGCGGCGGTCAACGGTGGTGCGAAAAGCACCACGAGTAAACAATACAACAATTGCTTCACAAGACTTCTCCTCTGCCAATTGCGAATAGCAACTACAAAGAAGAGCAACACAGTAAGTCTCAACTCTATGCAAACTCTTCAGTTCCCAAAAAAGCTTTTTTGACTTCAACGTGCGTTGGCGGCTGTTACTTTTAATCAAGTATTGTTACTGCTGGTAATTAGCCACGCTGGCACATACTGCTGAAATAAATCTGTTCTCTATTTTTAGTGGCGCTTCGAGTTCGATAAATACTCGATTCATTGACCACGGAAGGTGATATATCATCACCGACTTAACCAACCATACTTGCTGTTTAAATATTGATCAAGATCACTTATTTATCTAATTATCTGAAAAATTGCCAAAAAAAAGCCTCACATTCATAGGTGAGGCGGCTTTCAAGGTAAAAAATTAAATGAATATTTAGTGTACAGCGCTAAAAAAAGATTGCTGACCGAAGAGATTGCCTTGCTCAATGCGTACGTCGGCATGTAAGTGACTGTTTACGTCTTCAAGCACTATGCCCATAGCTCGGGCACTTTTAGCCACGATTTGTAGGCGTCGATTATCCCGCGCATCTAATGATTGAGTCCAAGTAATGACTGCACTGGACGTACCACTTGTCAGGGCTTTTTCCATCGCCCACAGGGTTTCGACTTCATCTTTAGCATGAACCAGTAAGACTCTATCCATACGCACACCTGCGCTGGCAAGCATTTGCTTGTAGCCAATACTTGGTGGGTTGATGAGCACTAACCAACGGCCCTGTTGGCTTAACTGAGCGAGTTGTGCACTCAGATGAATTAATTCTTGGCGACCTTGAGTCTTAGTTGGCATACAGGCGATAGGCGCATGGTGCCAGTCATAGTCGGCATCACGGACTTCATCGAGCCACAAGCCCGGATGGCGGGGGGCATTGCCAAGTAGTTTATTCATAGCCAATCTCCATTACGGATCACACCGACGGCGAGTCCTTCAATTGTTAAACTTTGGAAGCCTAAATCCACTTTAATCGGGGAGTAATCTTCATTTTCGGCATGTAGATAGACCACATTACCTTTTTTTTCGAAACGTTTAACAGTGACATCGTCATCGACTCTAGCGACAACCACTTGACCATTTCTAGCTTGTTCTACTTTATGAACTGCCAGCAAATCACCTTCGAGAATGCCGATATTCTTCATGCTGTCACCCTTTACTCGCAGTAAAAAATCGGCGGCGGGATGGAACATGCTTGGGTCGACTTGGTAGTACTGTTCAACATGTTCTTGGGCGAGGATAGGTTCACCTGCGGCCACTTGGCCGATGAGCGGTAAACCTGTTTCAGTCAAATCTTCGATTTCCGCAGGCAGACGAATGCCTCGAGATGTGCCTGGCATGATCTCAATGCAGCCCTTTTTTGCCAACGCCTTAAGATGTTCTTCAGCCGCATTGGCGCTCTTAAAACCTAAACGGGTTGCGATTTCTGCCCGAGTGGGTGGCATGCCAGTATCGGCAATATTTCGTTTAATTAGCTCTAATATTTCAGCTTGGCGTGGCGTCAAAGGTCTCATGGTGTTTCCTGTTTTTCTATACAGTTACTGTTAGTATATACAGTATTATTTGCAGCGCAAGTATTAACCACTTTTTAGCTATGTTGGAGAGAATTAGCGAATATTGCCCATAGTCTGGTATTCTATCGGGCTAGTAAACGCACTTAATTGCATAAGAATAATGCCTAAACACGACTCTCTTTGGTTGAAATCATTACGTTGGATCCAAAAACACTTAGTGCACACTATTGTGGTGCCTCAGGATCCCTTTGCCGATCTGAATCTGGATGCTTCCAGACCCCTTGTTTATGTGATGAAAACAGAATCCCTTAGTGACATAGCTGCTTTGAGCGAAATAACGGCTAAGTTAGGTTTACCAAGCCCTTATGAGCCTCTAGTGGCTAATGGTGTGACTGCGCCTCGGGTTGTCTGTCTTCAAGGACGTAAGCCACTGTTTGGCGAGCGTGCTGGTAATGAGCCTTTCCTCGAATGCTTTATGCGTTTGTTAGCCGTGCATAAGGAACGTCCTGAATTGGATATTCAACTTGTGCCTGTGAGCTTGTATTGGGGTCGAACGCCAGGGAAAGAAGACGACACTATGAAGGCGGCCGTATTTGAGCGGGAAAACCCGACTTGGTTGCGCAAGTGCTTGATGATTCTGTTCTTAGGTCGACATAACTTCGTGCAGTTTTCGAATGCCGTATCCCTGCGTTACATGGCTGACGAACATGGCACCGACATGGGGATTGCCCATAAGTTAGCACGGGTTGCGCGCGTGCATTTCCGTCGTCAACGTAAGGTAATGACAGGGCCTGTGCTGCCAAACCGCCAAGCACTGTTTCATTCGTTGCTCAAATCTGAGTCGCTGCGCAAAGCGATTCAAGAAGAAGCCGCCAGTAAAAAGATTTCTGAGACCCAAGCGCGCGAGACGGCTATTGAGTACCTCGATGAAATCGCAGCAGATTACTCAGATAGTTTAGTGCGTATTGCCGAGCGTTTTTTAACTTGGTTGTGGAACAAGCTTTACAGCGGGATCAACATTAAAGGCGCCGAGCAAGTTCGCCAGCTGCACCATGATGGTCACGAGATCGTTTATGTGCCTTGCCATCGCAGCCACATGGATTACCTGCTGTTATCGTATATTTTGTATTATCAAGGCATGGTTCCGCCGCACATTGCTGCTGGCATCAACCTCAATTTCTGGCCCGCGGGACCTATGTTCCGTCGCGGTGGTGCCTTCTTCATCCGCCGTAGTTTTAATGGTAACAAGCTGTACACCGCAGTATTTCGTGAGTATTTAGATCAGCTGTTTGCTAAAGGTTATTCGGTGGAATACTTCTCCGAAGGTGGCCGTTCACGTACTGGCCGTCTGTTGGCGCCGAAAACTGGCATGATCGCCATGACGATGAACAGCGTACTGCGCGGTATTGAACGTCCTGTCACACTTGTGCCAGTGTATTTAGGCTATGACCATGTGATGGAAGTAGCGACTTACCATAAAGAGTTAAGCGGTAAGAAAAAGAAAAAAGAATCTGTGTGGCAGGTGTTCGGTGCCATTCGTAAATTAGGTAATTTCGGCCAAGGTTATGTGAATTTTGGCGAGCCTATTACCCTGCAAAATTTCTTAAATGAGCGTGCGCCAAACTGGCGTGCTGAGTTGGCCGATGATCCCGAGCAGAAACCAAGTTGGTTAACGCCAGCGGTAAACGTGCTGGCTAATCGGGTGATGACGCGTATCAATGATGCCGCAGCGGCGAGTTCGGTGACTTTGACCAGCTTAGTTTTACTGGCGACAGATCAAAACGCCTTAGAACGTAGTCTGCTGGAGCGTCAGCTTGATTTGTATCTGACCCTACTCAAAAAAGTGCCTTACACTTCTTATACATCTGTTGCCGAAGGTGATGGTAAGCATTTAGTGCAGCAAGGTTTAGAGCTGAACAAGTTTGTTGTTAGTGCCGACCCTTTAGGGGAAATAGTGTCTATCGAAGCGAGTCAGGCTGTGTCTATGACTTACTATCGTAACAATATCATTCACTTATTTATTGTTCCTTCATTAATTGCGAGTTGTTTAACCCATAATGAACAGATCCTGCGCCAGCAAGTGGTTTCAATCGTTGCCGATTTTTATCCACTGCTGAAAGCCGAACTCTTCATGGGAATTAAAGACTTACCAGCCTATGTTGAGCAAGTACTGGATTTCCTGATTGGGCTAGGTTTAGTGGTTGAGACAGATACTTTAGCTGTCGTGCCTGAGCACTCAAGCCAATTATTGTTGTTAGCCAGTTCAGTGAGCGAGACTCTGCAACGCTACGCTATTATTTTCAATCTGTTAGCGAACAGACCTAAGATGGAGCGCTCAGAACTTGAGTCTGAGAGCCATTTACTCGCTCAGCGTTTAGGGGCTTTACATGGTATTACCGCGCCTGAGTTCTACGATAAAAAACTCTACGGTACTTTGAGCGTGAAGCTCAAAGAATTGGGATATCTGGCGGATAGTGAAGATAAGTCCAATATCAATCGCATACGAGATCAGGCCAATAGCTTATTACGTCCGTCAGTGAGACAAACGATAGTGGCGAGTGTCACCGCGGAGCACACAGTTTAATGGCAAATCATATGAATGCGGCTAAGCATAAGCCCGCAGGTAAGTCCTTGCTCGGTGGTGCCATGATTATTGCTGGCACGACCGTAGGTGCTGGGATGTTTTCTCTGCCCGTGGTCGGTGCAGGTATGTGGTTTGGCTATTCGATTTTGATGTTATTGGGCATTTGGTTTTGCATGTTGATGTCGGGTTTATTGTTGCTCGAAACCAATTTACATTTCGAACCCGGTGCTAGCTTCGATACCTTAAGCAAGCAAACTCTTGGGCAGTTTTGGCGGATAGTGAACGGCGTTTCTATCGCTTTCGTGTTGTATATTTTGACCTATGCCTATATCAGCGGCGGTGGTTCGATTGTGAATCACAGCTTGCAGGGCATGGGAATTGAGTTACCGCAAAGTGTGGCAGGGCTAGTATTTGCCATAGTATTGGCGAGCATAGTGTTGATCAGTACTAAAGCCGTGGATCGGATTACCACGATTATGCTCGGCGGTATGATCATTACCTTCTTCCTCGCTATCGGCAATTTATTGATCGAAATTGATGTGACTAAGTTGCTCGAACCCGATGGTAATAACAGCTTTTCACCTTATCTGTGGGCGGCGCTGCCCTTTGGTCTCGCCAGTTTTGGTTACCATGGTAACGTTCCCAGCTTAGTGAAGTATTACGGCAAAGATTCCTCCACCATTATCAAGGCGATTTTCGTCGGCACCTTTATCGCACTGGTGATTTATGCCTGTTGGTTAGTGGCGACTATGGGCAATATTCCCCGCAGCCAGTTTATCGACATTATTGCCCAAGGCGGCAATATGGGTGTGTTGGTGGGCGCTTTGTCTGAGGTGATGGCGAGTAGCTGGTTAAACAGTATGTTGACCCTGTTTGCTAACTTAGCCGTGGCTTCATCTTTCTTAGGGGTGACCTTAGGCCTGTTCGATTATCTTGCCGATTTGTTTGGTTTTGATGATTCACGCTCTGGCCGGATGAAAACCGCGTTAGTGACCTTTGTGCCGCCGACGATTTTAGGATTACTGTTTCCCGATGGCTTCTTAGTAGCGATTGGCTTTGCGGCATTAGCGGCGACAGTGTGGGCGGTAATCGTCCCGGCGCTGATGGCCTATAAATCGCGACAGTTGTTCCCCGATAGCACAGGTTTTAGAGTGATAGGCGGTACACCGCTGATTATTCTTGTGGTGTTATTTGGCATAGTCACAGGTGCATGTCATCTGCTCGCGATGGCAAATTTACTGCCGCAATATTCCTAATTTGTTGTGATGATTTAAGCCCTCCATGTGAGGGCTTTTTTGTCTTTAGCGGTTGAGTTTTGTCTTACAGATCTTTTTAACCTGAATACTGGACAGAAATACAAACTCAGGCTTAACTCGAATAATTGTTAAAACAAAGGAGCCGATAATGAAAATGACTCAGTACGCACAAGGACATGCATGTTGGGTTGAACTTGCAAGCCATGATTGGCAGGGAGCTACAGCATTTTACCAAGCGTTATTTGGTTGGAACTCGGTCGAAATGCCGATCCCTGAAGGTCACTTTTCGCTATTTAATTTAGCGGGAGATGACTTAGGCGCCATGTATCAAATCCCTGAGTCAGAAGCACATATCCCCAGCCACTGGCGTATCTACTTTGCCGTCGATGATATGGATGCCAGCATTGTAGCGATTCAAGCGGCGGGCGGCCAAGTGCACATGGGGCCGCATATTGTGGGTGATGCGGGCGTGATGGCGCAGGTCAGCGATCCTGAAGGCGCACGCTTTGCTTTATGGCAAGCGAAGAACCACATAGGTGCTCGCCGTCAGGGTGAACTCAATACCCTTTGCTGGGTTGAGCTGGCTTGCAAAGAGCCGCGTGCTGAAGAAGCCTTTTACTGCAAAATCTTCCCTTGGACCAACATGCCAAGTGGCATGCCTGACATTGAATACTCAGAATGGCAGCTTGATGGTCAATCCATCGGCGGTATGATGACGATAATGCCTGAATGGGGCGATATTTCTCCCCACTGGCAGCTCTATTTTGTGGTGGCGGATTGCGATGCGTTTGCTGAGAAAGCCCAAAGCTTAGGCGCGCAAGTGTGCATTCCGCCTAGTGATATCCCTGATGTGGGACGATTTTCTGTCATTGCTGACGCCCAAGGCGCTACCTTTGCGGTGATCAAGCTTAATCAGATGTGACAGCCATATTAAGGACTGTCATTAAGGTTAAAAACGGCGACGCTAAATCGCCGTTTTTATTTGTCTAACTATTTGTTTAATTAGCGTTATCAATCATGATTGTTTCAGGGCAGGAGCCTTTTGAGGCCTTATTAGCTTTGGCGAGTAGGCTAGGTAAGGAGTCAGAAGTTTTAATGACTTCGGGTAAGTTAATGCGGATTTCACTCAGTAATCCCTTGCCACATTCAAGACTCATTTTAGTGTGAGCGCCTTGACCGAAGCTGCTATCAAAACTTTGGTTTAACTCACTTTTACTGACACTCTTACCTATGTTGTCATGAATAAATTTTTGTACCCATGCCGAGGCATTGACCGCTTGGGTCAGCTGGGTTGCCAATAAAAAGTACTCGTTAGGGTCTTGGCTACGGCAAGTGCCGTGTTTCCACCATTCGTGGCGTTCTAAACAGGTGCCATATTGGGCGCTAGGCATGACTTCTTCTAAATTTTTGCGCACCGATGGATTCAGTTCAAACTCTGGATAAGTACAGAAATCATTCGGTTGCAGTTTGACTGTGCTGCAATAGCCATATCGCGTGCCGCATTGTTGTTTATTCGGCCACAGTCCGTGCAGGCTGAAGTGTTGCCATTGGCTCGATTCTGGCGTTTGGCTGAGGGCGCGGCATTCGGCTTTACGGCGGCCATAGAGTTCACAAAAGGTGCTTTGCCAGCTTAATGCCAGCACGTTGGCGTCAAATTCACCGCCGATTCGGCATTGATCTCTTTGACGTTTTTCTGGTGTGCCATGCTCTTTAAGGCCGTCTCGGCTTTTGGCTTTGATATCCGATGCCGTGGTGGTTTGCGCGGGTTCTACCGCTGTTGCAGGTGTCGATACATTACTGCCTGCAACATTGGAAAGATACTGACCACAAGCGCCACTGATCCACCGCATGGGAGACTTCACTGCGTTGGTGCGCACTCGCAGCCAATCAGGTTTGGCGCTGTTGCCGAGGATTTCGAGTACCGGATAGCGCTCACCAATATTGCTCTGCCATTGGTCTGGATTCGTCTGCTTATTTTTCGATTGAAATAGCTCACAGCGTTTGTCGGCAACGAATTCACCAGTTGCGGGTGCGGCAAAGGCGGGTGCTGTAATGATGAGCGCAGAGCATAAACCGAATGCAGCAAGTAACGCACGTGATGGGGTTTTAAGGGAAAGTGCTTGCGGCCATATCCGTCTGATGGTTAAACAAAATGACTTGGTCATGTGATGGGATCCTTCCTACGGCAGTGAATTGAGTCAATTCTGTGTGGCACTGAGTCAATGGTACACATAAGCGTTATAAACTTAGAGGCTTATTTTACTCAGAGTTGTGTATGGCACTGTTGTAAAATTAGATTTTTAATCTGATTGAATGAGAAAATCCCCTCAAACTTTAATGGTTTGAGGGGATTTTTATCGGTGTTCTAGCGCCGTAAACTCAATTACGCTGCATCTTTCTTTAATTTACGCGAGTAAATCAGTAGATAAAGCGCGGGTAGTACAAACAGTGACAGTAATGGGGCTGTAACCATGCCGCCGACCATAGGTGCGGCAATTTTCTGCATCACATCGTTACCCGATCCTGCACCCCACATAATGGGGAGTAGACCGAAGAAGATGGTCGCTACTGTCATGGCTTTGGGGCGGATCCGCATAACGGCACCTTCCATTAACGCTTCTTTTAAGTCGCTGACGCTGTGGTAATTATCTTTCTCTTGTCTGTGCTTAATGGCGTTATTGAGATACACCAGCATTACTACCCCAAACTCGGCGGCTACACCCGCTAAGGCAATCATACCAACGGCGACAGCCACTGAGATGTTGTAATCCAGTAGGTATAACAGCCAAGTGCTGCCGACCAACGCGAAGGGGAGGCTGAGCATGATAATACTGGCCTGAATGGTGGAGCCAAAGGTCATCATCAGTAAGATGAAGATGACGGCTAATGCCATAGGGATCACTTGCTTAAGTTTTGCATCTACCCGCTGCATATATTCGTACTGCCCTGCAAAAGTGTAGCTGTAGCGCGGGGGCACCTTGAGTTCGGCATTTAAAGCTTGCTTGGCGGTCGTAATATATTCGCCGATAGACGTGCCTTCAATATCGATAAACACCCAAGAGATTAAGCGACCGTTTTCACTGGTGAGCATAGGTGCGCCATCGGTGATTTCTATATCCGCTAAATTTCGCAGTGGTAGATAATTTCCCGATTTAGTGATCACAGGGAGTTCGCGCAGCTTTTCGATATTATCGCGTAGCTCACGGGGATAACGTAGGTTGATGGGATAGCGCTCGGCCCCTTGTACCGACTCGCCAATATCCATACCGCCAATGGCGTAACGCACGACATCTTGAATATCTTGTAGTGACATACCGTAACGTGCGGCGACATCCAGTTTGGGGGTGATATCGATATAACGCCCGCCACCACTGCGTTCAGCATAGGCTGATTTTGTGTGTGGCACTTTGCTGAGAATGGCTTCTATCTTAGCTCCTATGCTTTGCAGTTCGTTGACATCGGCACCAGTGATCTTAATGCCGACGGGGGTTTTTATTCCAGTAGAGAGCATATCGATACGGGTTTTGATAGGTTGTACCCAAGCATTGGTGAGTCCTGGTACTTTGACGGTTTGCTGTAGTTGGGCAATGATGCCATCTAAGGTCATGCCTTCACGCCATTCCTCATGGGGTTTGAGCATGATAGTGGTTTCAAGCATGGTCAGCGGCGCGGGATCGGTCGCGGTTTCGGCGCGGCCTACCTTACCAAACACGCGGGCCACTTCGGGCACGGTTTTGATTAAACGGTCGGTTTGCTGCAAGACTTCGGCGGCTTTACTGGCACTGATACCGGGCAATGCCGTTGGCATGTAGAGCAAATCGCCTTCTTCAAGGGCGGGCATAAACTCGCTGCCCATGCGGGTCATGGGATACCAAGCACTGGCCAGCGCGACTAACGCTAACATCAGGGTGACTTTAGGAAATTTAAGCACCAGTTTGAGCGAAGGTTGGTAAAGCGCGATCAAGAAGCGACTGAGGGGATTGCTGCGTTCGCTGGGAATTTTGCCGCGAATAAAGTAACCCATCAAAATCGGCACTAAGGTGATCGATAAAAAGGCCGCCGCTGCCATGGCGAAGGTTTTAGTGTAGGCCAGTGGCGCGAATAATCGACCTTCCTGCGCTTCGAGTGCGAACACAGGCACAAAGCTTAAGGTGATAATAATCAATGAGAAAAATAACGCAGGGCCGACTTCAATCGACGCTTCGGTGACGATGCGCCAATGCTCCTTAGTATCGGGTTCGCGATCATGTTCGGCTTTGAAATGTTCTAAATGTTTGTGCAGGTTTTCGATCATCACAATCGCGCCATCCACCACGGCGCCGATAGCAATGGCGATGCCGCCAAGGCTCATGATATTGGCGTTCACACCCATCTTATTCATCACGATAAAAGCGATAAGGATGGATAGCGGCAGGGTTATCACGGCCACGAGTGTGGAGCGCGCATGCAGCAAAAACAGTAAGCAGACTAAGCCAACCACCAACATTTCTTCGACGACCTTGCTAAACAAGTTGTCGACGGACTTAAGAATCAAGTGGGATCTGTCATAGGTTGGGATAATCTCAACCCCATCGGGCAGGCCCGCTTTGAGTTCTTCGAGTTTAGCTTTCACCGCATCTATCGTCGCTAAGGCGTTTTCGCCGTAACGCATCACCACAATTCCGCCAACTACTTCACCTTCACCGTCGAGTTCGGCTATGCCGCGGCGTGAGGCTGGGCCTTTGCGCACAGTGGCGACATCTTTGAGTAATAAACCTGTACCAGAAGGGCTGGTGATACCAAGGGGAATTTCACGAAAATCCTCTAGCGTCTGGCGATAGCCTTTGGCGCGCACCATGTATTCGGCTTCGGCCATTTCGATCACTGAGCCGCCAGCTTCGCTATTAGCTTTATCGATCGCTTGTTTAATGCTGGCGATATCGAGTTTATAGATCGCCATTTTATCGGGCTCAAGCACTATCTGATAGGTTTGCTCCATGCCGCCGACGGTGGCAACTTCAGACACGCCTGCCACGCTTTGCAGCTCTAGCTTGAGATACCAATCCTGCAGACTTTTGAGTTGCGATAAATCTAAATTGCCAGAACGATCGACCAGCGCATATTCATACACCCAACCGACACCGGATGCATCGGGACCGAGTGAAGGTTGTACGCCCTGGGGTAAACGGCTGCTAATTTGACTCAGGTACTCGAGCACTCGCGAGCGTGCCCAGTAGATGTCGGTGCCATCTTCAAAAATCACATACACATAGGAGTCGCCGAACATGGAATAACCACGTACGGTTTTGGCGCCAGGTACAGCTAACATGGCGGTCGACAAGGGATAAGTCACTTGTTCCTCAACCAATTTTGGCGCTTGGCCCGGGTAAGGGGTTTTAATGATCACTTGTACGTCGGATAAATCCGGCAGCGCATCAAGCGGCGTTTTGCGCAGCTCCTGTACGCCCCAAACAGTGATCATGATGGCGATAATCAGCACCATCAATCGCTGCCTGATTGACGCCTCGATAATATATTTCAACATAACGCGCTCCTAGTGCTGATGACCGCTGCTTAAACGCATTAAGCTGCCCTTGAGACTGGCTTCGGAGTCGAGTAAGAATTGCCCCGAAATCACCACCCGTTCACCTTCATTCAGGCCTGAAATAATCTCGGCTTTACCTTGGCTCATCATGCCGACTGTGACGGCCTTGGCGGTAAAGCTGTCATCGGTTTGTTTGACGATCACGCGGTTTTCTTTACCCGTCTGAATTAAAGCTTCCTGCGGGATCACGAGCACATCTTTATTCGGGCCACCGAATAGCGAGACTTTCGCGAGGGTTTTAGGTCTTAAATCTACGTCGGCATTGTTGAGAACCACTCGAACTCGCAGGCTGCGAGTGACTGGGTCAAGCTCAGGGTAGATGTAATCGATCGTGCCTTCGATGCCACTGATATTCATGGCGGGAACGGCAATTTCGGCCTTTTGACCTTTAGCAATCCAGCTTTGCTCATTCTCGAATACATCGGCAATCACCCATACCTTAGAGAGATCCACTAGGGACATGACTTCGGTCGAAGGCTGAATGTACATGCCATCACGAACGTCGAGGGCTTTAACTATGCCATCCTCTTTGGCGTAGAAAGGTACGCGATACTGGGTTTGATGTGACTCTGCTAATTGTTTGATTTGCCTGTCGTTAAAACCAAGGAAAGATAAGCGTAAACCCGCATTGCGCACCAAATCTTTGTAGCGGCCTTGGCCGTTTGCTTTGGCGGTGTCCATGGCGAGCAGGTAGTCATCTTGGGCGTTAATTAAATCGGGGGAATAGATCTCGTAGATAAGCTGGTCTTTCTTAACGGTATCGCCCACGGATTTGATCATCAGTTTTTCAATCCAGCCAGTGACGCGGGCATGGATATGGGTGATCTGGCTTTCGTCGTAATCGATTTGACCGACGGTTTCGACAAATTTCCACAGTGTGTCGCGTTCAACCTTGGCGACTTTGAGTGCCAGCGCTTGCTGCATACTGCCGGAAACATTGATATTGATTTCTTGGGTATTGCCGCCCGTTTCGACTTTTTCTAAGTTCATGCCGCAGATAGGGCAAGTGCCGGGTACGTCACTGATAATGTGGGCATGCATAGGGCAAACGTACTTGATTGTTGTCACGTGGTTTTGAGCTTTGACTAAACTGTCGGCCTTAGGTGTTGGGGTGTCGAATACCTGACTCGAAGCTTTCGCTGCCAAGGTTTGCCCATGCTCAGAGGTTTGGTGATCTGCGGCTTGATGCTGCGCATGCTCGGCCGCAGCGTTTGCGGTATCTTGTTTCTCAACTAAAAACATATTGCACTTAGGGCAGCGACCAGGCTCATGGCTGAGCACTTCGGGATGCATAGGGCAAGTGTAGGTTTTTACTTGATTTAACGAATTATTTTTAGGCGCTGTTGCAGAATTTACTGCAGCTTCGGTCGCCACGGGCTCTTGTGTGCTCGCCAGTTGGGCATGGCTCAACCAAGGCGTACCTAAGAGTAAGCTACTCAAGATCAGTACGGCTTTAGGGGTCTGCTTTTTTACGGTTTTAAATGAATTCATATGCCTCATCTCCAGCCTAGCTTAGTGGTGTTTGTGGGCGTTTTTTGCCGCACCTTCAGCCGGTTTTGCTTCTATTGCCTTTGGCTCTAAGTTCATACCACATTGAGGGCAAGTATCCTCTTTGCTGCCAGTCACTTCAGGGTGCATAGGGCAAACATGGGTATGTGCTTGTTCCTGTGGATTTGCATTGTCGTGTTGATGTGCGTGCGGCGCGGCCGTCGCAAACACGCTTGTGCTGGTCAGCAAGAATGTGATTAAGGCGAGATTAGTTAGTGTTTTCATATTATTCACTCCATCGGATTAACGGCCGAATACGAGCGCATAAACGTCAGTGAGCACAGTGGATCAAAGCGGTTCGCTTCGATAGACGAATTGATGCCACAATTTGGCATTCGGCTCAGTAATCAACGTTTTGCTAGACTCGGGTGCACGATTTAATGATAAGGCACCACAATAAACGGCTAAATAGGGCGTTAGCTTAGGGCTAACAGCATTGTCGTTTTAGCTTGGTCGTTTGGCTTTTTTTAAGGGTTTATTTGCCCAATAAGCACAAAGTAGAGCTAGGCTATCGGTGGTTTAAAGGCCGAAGACAAAGAGATAGAGTGGAAATGAGGCATAGGAGTGGCCATTGCAGTATCGCTCATGCTCACACTTGGCCAGAGGTGTGGGCTGAATAGAGTGCCAGCGACTGAAATCGTCAAACAATGACCACAATCATTTGAACATGATGTGGTGCCATCACAGCAATGCTGTTTCGCGCCGGGAAGCATTTTATCGTTGCAGCAATCCGTGTTGGCCATTGAATGTGAGTCAGAACTGTTCTCCGTGTCCATCTGCATCATTGTAGCGTGGTGCATTTGGGAGGAAACCTCATGATTCATCGCACTCATATCCATAGTGTGTGGCACCATGGCGTGACCATTAGACACGACACTTTGCCCGACGAGTGCGAGTAGAGTGAATATGACTAAAAAATAACGACTGAGTGTGTGATGCATAAGTATTCCAAATGATGAACGGCTCGAGTCTAGCATAGAGGCATTATGCTGTAATGATTTAACTCACATTTCAGCACATGCCTCAGATTAAATATTTAACTCGTCTAAATTAGAAAGCGGGATTGCTGACTAACATTTTCGCCATCAGTTGGCTGTGGCTTTGCAGTGGATATTCGCCCGCTTTGTCACCATTAATACTGAGTTGAATCGTTGGATATTTAATAAATTGACGCGCTTCAGCTTCAGTCATTATTTTGGGCTGGGTGATTTGGTAGCTATCACTCGCCTTCACATCCAGCACTAAGTAAAGCGGCGCTGATTTAACCCAGTTGCCACTATCATCGGCGCGATAATCAAATATATCCTGATATTTTAGCTCGAGCAGTACTTTCCCTGCGGAGAGTTGGATGGGTTTAAAGGGCGTGGTTGGCACACCATTGATACTGATAACACTGAGCGCATCTGTGCTATTTAAGCTGGCGGCTGTAACTGTGGTGCTACTTAATAAGGCACCGATAACGAAAGTAAGGCCTAGTAAGCTTTTGTTCAATAAAGTGGTTTTCATAATAAACTCCAAAAATTCTCTGTACCTCGTTGCGGTGCGAATATGCAGCGGCGCAATCAAAGGTGTTTAGTCGGTTTTACGTTGTAAAAAACGAAAGACGTTACAGTGAATTGGAGTTAGGAGGCGGTGTGGTGAGCCCGAGGTCGGCAGTTTGCATCGCCCAGCCTTGTATGGCAATACGCTTGCTTGCTGGGTTGGCGAAGGCCAGTTCTAGCACTGCAGGCTCAAGGTAAAGTGATGATAGGCAATGGGTTTGACAATGACTTGTCATACTATCTTGGCAGTGTTGCAAGCAATCGGATGCAGAACAATCTGGCATGGTGCAGTTCATTTCTGCATCCATCATCAGCATGGTTTGACTGCTGTGGCCATTGGTGTTGGCTGAAGTTGGCATAGCACTCACTATCGCCGATTGGGCGATTAGCGAAAATAACACTGCTATGGTGATCCAAAATTTAGCCATGATAACTCTGAAAATTGATTGCTTACCCTTAGAGACCTTAGTTAGCCCAATAAAGTTTCATATACGATTCAAATTTTAATTTTTAATGATTTATTTCTCCGCCTACTTCAATAATTAAACAAAACATCGACTGGATCACATTTCTATTTTCTAGAAATGATTTCAATAGTGATTGATTCTCAAAGGGGAAATCTCATCGCGATAATCGGTAACTTGCGATTATCGGGTGATTGCATTAGCTTTAGTTAAAGTGCATCACAGTTCAGCTAGCGGTTTTTACCAAATGACGTCCAAATAGTTAGAGCTAAGTCTCATTTTGCGCTTTTAAGGTTAATTTAATCAGCAAATTTCGGCTTAAAATCAAATTTCTAATAAATGAAAGAGCATAAACTAGTCTTATAAAAACTAATTTTGACAATTTTGGAGATAGAGTGATGAACTGGCGTGCACTATTTAAACCTAGCGCGAAATATTCAATCCTGGCGCTACTGGTCGTCGGTATTGTAGTGGGTGTTGTGGGATACTTTACCACTCAACAAACATTACACGCGACCAGTACAGATGAGTTCTGTATGTCTTGCCATAGCAATCATTCGCTGAAGGATGAAGTGTTGGCTTCTGCCCATGGCGGCGGCAAAGCGGGGATTACGGTTCAGTGTCAAGACTGTCACTTACCCCATGGTCCAGTCGATTATTTGATCAAAAAAATCATCGTATCTAAAGATTTATATGGTTTCATGACAATTGATGGCTTTAACACTCAAGCCTGGTTAGATGAAAATCGTAAAGAACAAGCGGATAAAGCGCTGAACTATTTCCGTGCGAACGATTCTGCTAACTGTCAGCATTGCCACACTCGTATTTACGAGAATCAGCCAGAAACTATGAGTAAAATGGCTGTAAGAATGCACTCAAATAACTTCAAGAAAGAACCTGACGCGAGAAAGACCTGTGTTGACTGCCATAAAGGCGTAGCACACCCATATCCAAAAGGATAAGGTTTAGCGATTCAGTTTCTTAATTGATAGCCATTAAAAAGCCCTCAATAGAGGGCTTTTTGCTGTCTGTGTGCTCGGTTAATTCGCTTGAGTCATCACCCGTTGTCGATAAGCTAACAGGCTGAAAATTCCGAAGATAAACACTTGTAGATAATCTTGTTTCGTTAATGGTAGTAAGGTCTTAAACAGCATGTGGAAAATCGCGACTTGGAAGCAATGCATCATGCAGGTAATGGCAAACAGGATATTTAAAGTAATCGCCACATTGCCTTCAAAGGGGATGACTAAGTTGTAGGCCATCATCAACCATGCAATCAGAGTGATGGCTTTACCTAAGTTAATCAATAAGGGCATGGTTTTCATCTTCGATGGGCTCAACAGTGGTTTCTGAGTGATATTGATATAAACGGTAGCTCACTTGCCCTGCATTCTTTTCTTTTAAGGCGTGCCAGCGCGAAGGGATAGCAAGTTGCGGCAATTCAGACTCGATTTCAACATAAATCAGCGCACCATCATTAAGCCAACCTTGAGAATCTAGCAGTTGAATCGTCTTTTCTGCCAATCCCTTACGAAAGGGGGGATCGATAAATACCACATCGAAACCTTGCTCGCAGCCCCTTTGCAGTACCACTAACGTATCAGCATTGAGCACTTCGGCCTTATCGCATTTAAGGGTTTGCAGATTTTCTTTTAATTGCAGGGCTGCGCCGCGTTGCAACTCGATAATTTGGGCGAAACTGGCATAGCGGGACAAGGCTTCGAGAGCTAAAGCGCCACTACCGCCAAAACAGTCGAGTACACGTGCATTGACTAAATCATTAGCCAGCCAGTTAAAGAGTGTTTCGCGAACCCTGTCTGTCGTTGGGCGTAAACCTTCGAGATCTTGGATAGGTAGACGACGCGAGCGCCATTGGCCTGCGATGATCCGCACTTGTCCACTGCCGGGTTTATTTTTGGCTGTTTGACCCTTGGTCACATTATTTTTGACCGTTCGATGATTAACCAAAGTGCCCCCGTGATTTTGCCTGAAGAAAGAAAGTGGTAGACTGTGCCACCTTAATAAAGGCCGCTATTTTATATCAAAGTCTCACTAAAAGGTGAGAAGGCTAACTGAGCTTAGCTAATTGCCGACTTTTTGGGCGTAATTGCCGAGGCAATCTGGTATAACATCAGGGTCTTATTCAAAATTCAATACTGAAGTAGAGCGCTGGAATCACACATGGCAAAGAAAGGTTTTTTCTCTTGGTTTCGTAAAGATAAGTCACAAGATGAGGTCGTCGCTGAAACGCCAGTTGTTACTCCAACACAAGATAGTGATGCAGCACAGCGTGTAGCGCAGGAACAAGTAGAGGCACAAGGGGCCATCGAGGCCGAAGCTCATGCTGAAAAACAGGCTGCAGAACAGTTAGCGGCCGAACAAACACAGGCAAAAGCCGAAGCCGAGCAATTTGCCCTTGAGCATGCCCGAATTGAATCGTTGCATTTTGCTAATCAGCAAGCTGAAGCGACACGTTTGGCCGCTGAACAACTTAGTGCAGAAAAGCATGCTGCAGAGAAGTTAGCCGAAGCACAGTCAGGAGCAGAGCAACGCATCGCAGAACAATTGGCAGCACAGCAGTTAGCGGTTGAGCAAGCCGCCGCAGAGCAATTAGCTCAAGCAGAGGCGGCGCGTGTAGTTGCCGCTCAGCTAGAAGCAGAATTACTCGCAGCGGAACAAGCTGAACTTGCCCGCTTGGCCGCCGAACAGCATGCTGCTGAAGCCTTAGCTGCAGAACAACTCGCTGGCGAAGCACTAGCACGTGAGCAAGCAGAGGCTTTAGTTCAGCAACAAGCTGAAACTGAGCAAACTGTTACAGCAGTTGCTGAATTACAACCTGAGCCGCAGGCTCGACCCGTTAAGGAAGGGCTCTTTGCTCGCCTGAAACGTGGCTTAATGCGTACCAGCGAGAATATCGGCAGTGGTTTTATCGGCCTATTTCGCGGCAAGAAAATCGATGACGATCTGTTTGAAGAACTCGAAGAACAATTATTAATCGCCGACGTTGGTGTCGAAACCACTACGCGATTAATCAAGAATTTGACAGAGCATGCCTCACGTAAGCAGCTTAAAGATGCCGAAGCTTTATATGAATTACTGCGGGATGAGTTGCAAAAAACACTCGATCCTGTCGCTATCCCGTTAGTGCCAGACAATGCTAATGGCCCATTTGTTATCTTAATGGTTGGCGTTAATGGCGTGGGTAAAACCACCACTATTGGCAAATTAGCCAAACAATATCAGAGCCAAGGTAAGTCAGTGATGTTAGCCGCGGGTGATACCTTCCGTGCTGCAGCGGTTGAGCAGCTACAGGTTTGGGGTCAACGTAATGATATTACAGTGATTGCCCAGCATACAGGTGCCGATAGTGCCTCTGTGTTGTTCGATGCTTTGCAAGCGGCCAAGGCGCGTAAAGTGGATGTATTGATTGCCGACACTGCTGGTCGTTTACAGAATAAAGCGCACTTGATGGAAGAATTAAAGAAAGTGGTGCGAGTGATGAAGAAGCTCGACCCAGATACGCCGCATGAGGTCATGCTGACATTAGATGCGAGCACGGGGCAAAACGCGATTAGCCAAGCACAATTATTCCAGGAAGCCGTAGGTGTAACGGGTATTACCATCAGCAAGTTAGATGGAACGGCTAAGGGCGGCGTGGTATTTGCGATTGCTGATAAGTTTAATATTCCGATCCGTTACATAGGTGTGGGTGAGCAAATTGATGATTTGCGAACCTTCAATTCGAAAGAATTTATCGATGCCTTGTTCACTCAAGAAAAAGCGGATAGCTAATTTATGATTGATTTTCAGCAGGTCAGTAAGATTTATCCTGGCGGCCAAATGGCGCTGGAGGATGTGAATTTTCATCTACAGCAAGGTGAAATGGCATTTTTAACCGGCCACTCGGGGGCGGGTAAAAGTACGCTGTTGAAATTAATCACGGTAATCGAGCGGGCAACAACGGGGCGCGTCGCGATTAACGGTCACGATATCGCTAAAGTCAGCCCTAAACATGTGCCTTATTTGCGCCGCAATATCGGGATGATTTTCCAGAACCATCATCTATTGATGGACCGAAGTGTGTTCGACAATGTGGCTTTACCACTGGTGATTGAGGGATTCTCCCATGGCGAAATTCGTAAGCGTGTTGCGGGTGCCCTCGACATGGTGGGTTTATATGGCAAGGAGCGGCATAACCCAATTATGTTGTCCGGCGGCGAACAGCAACGTGTTGGCATTGCCCGTGCGATTGTGAATAAACCACCTTTACTGCTCGCCGATGAGCCTACGGGTAACTTAGATCCTAAATTATCTATGGATATTTTGCGTCTGTTTGAAACCTTTAATGATGCGGGAACCAGCGTATTAATTGCCACCCATGATTTAGGTCTTATTGCACGAATGAAATATCGCACTTTTACCCTCAAACAGGGCCGTATGTTAGGTGCACAAGAGTTGCATCCTAATGTACACACTCGCAGTGCATCGACGAATAGAGGCGAAGGGCAATGAGCGATAGCGCAAAATTAACTCGCAGCAAGCTGCCTCTGTCTGGTCGGATTGTGATGTTTTTTATTCGCCATGCGCAGCAAGCAATGGCGAGCATGGGAGAGCTCTGGCGCAACCCAATATCCTCTGTGATGACCATGGCTGTCTTAGGTGTGAGCCTAAGTTTGCCTGCAGCATTGCAAGTGCTAGTTAAAAATGCCGAGACCATTACCAGTTCCTGGAACAGCGCGGCAGAGATCTCCTTGTTTATCGACGATAATCGTAGTGAACAAACGATTCAGAGCCTGCTGACTCGCATTCGGACATATCCCGAAGTGGATAAAGTGCAATATATTGATAAAAATCAAGCGCTAGAAGAATTCCAACGCTTATCTGGGTTTGGTGAGGCCTTGGCCTATTTAGATAAAAATCCTTTGCCCGCGGTCATTACCGTTACGCCTACGCCGCGTTACTCAACGCCGGTGGGCGCCCGTGAACTCTTAACTAAACTAGAGCGCGAGCCTGAGATTAGCTTTGGCCGTTTAGATATCGAATGGTTAGAACGGTTACAGGCGGTAGTGCGTCTACTCGAACGTACTGTGATGGCGATTGCCGCGTTACTCGTGCTGGCCGTGGTCTTAGTGATAGGTAATACGATTCGCTTAGCGATTATGAATCGGCGCAGCGAAATTGAAGTGATGAAGCTCGTCGGGGCAACCGAAGCCTTTATCCAGCGCCCATTTCTCTACACTGGGATTTGGTACGGAGTCATTGGCGGCATATTGGCTTGGCTTATCATCAACTTATTAGTGTGGTATCTCGATTCCGCCCTTGCCGAACTTTTAGGCTTGTATGGCAGTCAGCTTGAAATGAAATCACTCACTTTTATTGAACTGCTGCAATTGGTTGGACTTGCCTCATTTTTAGGTTGGTTAGGTTCGTATTTGTCTGTACGCCAGCATTTACGGTCGATTGAACCTTCATAATAATCAGTCGATTAAACTAAAAAAAGTGACGAAAAAAATGCTGAGTAATGAACTTTTGTTCACTTGCAATGTCTACTTCAGCGAGGTAAAAAGGGTATCTGCAAACGAGCTGAGGTTGACATACTCTGTCAATTAGCCGATAGTTCGTGAGCTTATTCTTAGGGTATTTTGTTGTTGAACCTAAGAATGCACTCGTTAAGTAGTCTGATAAATGTAGGAGAGCGAATGACCTTTCAAACGCAATCAATGGCACTGACAGTCCCACAGGGCGCCAGTAGTCTAGAAGCTTATATCCATTCAGTGACTAGCATCAGCATGCTGGACGCTGAGGCTGAGTATGAGTTGGCCAAGCGTTTACAGGAAACTGGTGATCTACAAGCTGCGAAGCAACTGATTATGTCGCACTTACGTTTTGTAGTGCACGTTGCAAAGGGCTATTCAGGCTATGGTTTGCCACAGGCAGACCTGATCCAAGAAGGCAACATAGGCTTGATGAAAGCGGTTAAACGCTTCGATCCCGATGTTGGCGTGCGTCTAGTGTCTTTTGCTGTGCACTGGATCAAAGCTGAAATTCATGAATATGTGCTGAAAAACTGGCGCATTGTTAAAGTCGCGACCACTAAAGCGCAACGTAAGTTGTTCTTTAACATCCGTAAAGCGAAAAAACGCTTAGGTTGGTTCAGCGATGCAGAAGTCACTATGGTGGCTGAAAATTTAGGTGTGTCTAAGGCCGATGTGACCGAAATGGAATCACGTATGGCTGCGCAAGATCCGGCATTTGATTTAACCAATGATCAAGACGAGGAGCATGATTTTGCCCCAGTCCATTATTTGGAAGATCATTCATCGGATTTAGCGGAAAACATTGAAAACGACAACTGGGAATCGAATGCCCAAGGTCGTTTATTATCGGCCATCAAAACCTTAGACGAACGCAGCCAGCATATTCTGCGCGCCCGTTGGTTAGATGACGATAAAACCACACTGCAAGAACTTGCAGAGACTTATCAAGTGTCGGCTGAACGTATTCGCCAACTTGAGAAAAATGCCATGAACAAGCTAAAAGCTTGTATGGAAGCCTAAGTCACATCACGTGTAAAATGATTGTAACTTAACCATAAAAAAACCTGCTGCGGCAGGTTTTTTTATGGGTGAAATTTGGCTTGATGACGTTGATGATAAATCAGTGTTTAACAAGATTAGCTATCAAGGCTTTTCTATTTACTTTCAGCCCTGCCTGCTCATGATTTTCTGGCCATACATAATACTGTCTTGGGCGTTTGAAGCGGGCGATTTTGTCGGCGAGGAACAATTCGAGTTCACTTGCAATCGACTCTGTGAGATGAGTTAAACTGCCGCGAATGATGGCGGCAGGGAGATTGCCAAATTGTACATCTGGTATGGCGAAAACGATTGCATCGTCTATTTGTGGATGTTGTTTAAGCGCGGCTTCGATTTCTTCTGGCTGGATGTTTTCGCCGCCGCAGATAAACATATTATCGACGCGACCAAGAATGCGCAGATTACCATTTTCGTCCCATTCGCCCTTGTCTTTGGTGTAAAACCAGCCGTCTTGTTCAACGCACTTTTGTATTCCATCCGCGGTGAGATAGCCCATAAACAGGCATGCGCCGCGCACCAAAATCACACCATCTTCGATTTTAAGCTCACGCTTGGGGAGTAATTTGCCACTGCTGCCGTCGCTAAAAGCGTGACCTGTGGTGATCTGCGAGCCCATTTCCGTCATGCCGTAACTGGTGTAACTGGCGATATTGCGTTGCTTAAGTTGTTGGAGTAAGTCGATTGAGACTGCGCCGCCACCAAGTAATAAGGCTTTGATACTTTTAAGCTTGCTGCTCGTATCGGCGAGTAACTTGCTCAGTTGTGTGGGAACGAGAGATATGTGAGTCAACTGATCTTGGTCAATCTGCTGACCAAGGCTAAGCGCTTGATCTGGCAGGACAACACTGGCACCGACTAAGGCACAGCGGTTTAATATCGCAAGACCGCCAATATGGAATAAGGGCAAGGAGAGTAGCCAAGCATCACCTTGTTCGAGTGGGATTAAGCTGCGGGCACCTTCGGCATTGGCAATATGATTCGCTAAGCAATGCACCGCCGCTTTGGGAAAGCCACTAGAGCCTGAAGTTAAAATCACATTAGCTGGACGAGTAAAGTCGACAGGCTGGGCTAAGTCACTGCTAATGCGATTAAAATTTAAGCGCAAGTGATGACAATTCTGTAGTTCACAAACCTCAGCACTCCAAACATAGCGGATCTGATGTTCATTAATTAAGTCTTGGATCTGCGCGAGGGGGAAACGGGGCGAGATAGGAAAAAAGATTGCTCCTATATCGATGCAGGCCCAATAGAGACAAATGATCTCGAGATTATTGCTAGCAATACAGGCGAGCGGCTCACCGTTTGAGATCCTCGCAGCGCTTAGCTGCTGAGCCAGTGCGATAACGCGCTGGCTAAGCCCTGAGTAGCTAATGTCTTGCCCCGCCAACTTGATGGCTGTCTGCTGTGGAAACGCAAGCGCAGCTTGGTGCACGGGTGACAGTGCAAGCGGTTTTGATAGGCTGGCATTAGACAAACTCGTTTCCCTCACTTTTAGCTGCATCATCATTTTGTTGCATTGAATCAATGGTATGCAGTGCAATTGGCTCAAGTTGCGCGAGTGTGAGGCAGTATTTTTTACCCGATGACACGATTAAATCTTGGCTAAAGGCGCTGAGGGTATCGAGCCCAGGGATTTCATCCGGAGTGAGAATCGCGGCTAAATGAGCCAGATCATTAATGCCTAAACTGCTCTCTAGACTCGAACTGATAATGCAACGTACGCCATAGCTTTGCGCCGTATCGATTAAATTAGCTAGTTTTTCGATACTGCCGAGCAGCATAGGTTTGATGACAAGCGCAGTCAGGCCATTTTGCATTACAAACTGGTATTCTGGATCGTTAAGCGATTCATCGAGGGCGTAGGGTATACCAATTGCTTGATAAAATTCATGATTATCATGATGATTCAGGCAAGGTTCTTCAATGTACTCTATGGTCTCTAGGGGCAAGCAAGCGGCAAATTCGATTGCTTGCTCAAGTGTAAACCCTCGGTTCGCGTCTAAACGCAATTTGAGATCGGGGCGGGTACGTAAAATGCCATAAATCAGGCTTAGTTCATCTTCAATTGAAGTTTGCGCGACTTTGACTTTCACCGAACGAACATTACAGCCAAGGGCGGCAATTTTGCTATCGAGCAAGTCTCTGCTCGCATCCGTTGGATGATAAATCAAAGGGACTGTGGCCGTTTGTGGACGGATGGCATCGAGTTTGCCCATTAACTTGGCATGTAACAGACTTAAACCAAAGGCCAAAGAAGGGTAAGGGCTTTGCTCGGCGCATTCCAGCAATGTATCAATATGCTGACCGCAGAGTTGGGGTAATAATCCAGTCAAAGCCGTTTGCACTTGAGTGAGTGTTTCACGGCTGAACCCCATCAAGGCTTGTTCATCGACATCTATGCCAGAGAGTGGGGTAATTTCAACTTCGACTTGTCTATGCTCGCCACCAACATTAGCACTGGCTTGTAGTACTAATCCCGCTCTGTGATCGATACGTTGCTTGCCGACGGGCAATAATACGTCGAGCGGTAGTCGATATTGATACAGGTTAAGCAAAGTTAATATCATATATTACCTACATTTTAATTCTGTCATTACCCTAGCAACTTCACTATTTTTGAGGTTAATGCCTCGGGAGCAGCTTGGTGTATGTTGTGGCCGGCGCCGTGAATACTATGGACGAGGATGGGCGCGTGTAATTGCCACTCTTGGGCGAGGGCGTGGAACTTAGCATCTTGGTTGCCAGCAAAGAAATGGCACTCACAGGTAAGCTGCAAAGGTACATCCCACATCGATGCTTGGTGTGCGAGTGAGGTGGCTATGAATACCTCTTTAAGCCGCTGTTTAGGATGCAGATCTAATGCTGGAGAACGATGCTCGATTAAGGTTTTTCGTTTGGTAGCCGTCATATCGGCAAATACGGGCTGCTGATACCACAAGCTTAAAAAGTCTTTGCTATTCAGATGCAGTAAACGCTCGGCCCACTGAGTATCATTTTTGATTCTGGCAAGTTTTTCTTGCGGGTCTGTAAGTCCAGGATGGCAGGATTCGAGGTTTAGGCTCAGTAGTCTTTCTGGATAGGCTTTGGCAAGGTGCAGAGCAATACGGCCACCGAGAGAATAACCGTAGAGATGGAATTGACCAATGTGAAGGTCATTCAGGTGTGCCAACACATCTTCAACACATTGGTTAAATCCATTTAATTCGGTTGGCTTCAACTCCCTTTGGTTATCCCCATGGCCCGGCAGATCTAAGCAAATACAGTGAAAGTGCTGGCTTAGCGCAGGCATTAACGGCAACCAGTCGGCCTTAGTGCCTAAAAATCCATGCAGTAGCACTAAGGTCGGTAGTGAAGAATTGCCGTAACGGGCCATGGTTGGCATTAGCTTTGTTTCACCCACAAGTTGAGCTCGGCGATTTGGTCGCTGGCTTGTGTTTGACTTACATTGACTTCAATGATCGAAGCCCCCTGAAAATCCAGCGCTTCATTATAGCTATCTTGAAAATCGGCTAAATTATCCACTTGATTATAGGGCAAATTAAACATAGCTGCGGCGTAGCCAAATTCTAAACCGTGGCTGAGTCGATAATAATCGCTACGGACTTGTTCATTGGGAACGGGCAATAAGTTAAAGATGTTACCGCCATCGTTATTGAGGATCACGATCACCAGCGGGCTGGTTAAGCCTTTAGCGATGGCCAGCGAGTTAAGATCGTGCAGTTGTGATAAATCACCGATGATTAAACTCGTGGGTTTGCCTTCATGGGCCGCAATACCGCAGGCGGTGGCGAGTAATCCGTCAATACCCGATGCGCCACGATTAGTATAAGTGGTTGCCGTACAACAACTGACAGGGGCATACATGTCGTACAAGCGTACAGGCAGGCTGTTGCCGATAAAAAGCTGCTGTTCTAGCGGACGAGTATTGGCGATGGCGCGCACAACTTGTGCTTCACCAAATTCCCCTTGGTCGATATTGCGCACAAATAAGTTATGCAATTCATCGTTATAGGTGATTAGGGTATTCGCCCAGTTTGCCGAGGATGAGCGATACCAATTTAAGGCTGCAAACTGCTGTGCATTCGCGTGCCAAATGTGTTTAGCATTGTGGCTAGGGTCAAGCCTGTCTTGTTCTGGTAAAACCTGCCAATAGCTGTGCCAATTTTGCTCGGCGAGATAACCTATCAAGCGTTTTGATAATAAACGGCCGCCGAATACGAGTACACGATCCGCTTCCTGCAATAGATTGCGCGCCCTTGGATGTTGCAGCAGTTGATCAATATTACCTATTGCCGCGGGATGCTGACGCAGTTGCGACTGGGCATCGGTAAGTAATGGCCAGCCGATTTTTTGCGATAGGGCAATGAGCTGTTGTGGATCTTGTTCAGGCGTGAGAGTACCGACAACGATCACCCCTTTACCGTGGACGAACCGCATAATGGCATCGTCACTTGGGCCGCTCACCTGTTTGCTCTTACCGTATTGGGTATACGGGCGTGCGAGCTGTAGCCAAGTTTGCAATGGTTTGAGATAAGGTGATTCGGCATCGAGAATCGCGCCACCGAGTTCACTCGGATACAAGGGCTCCCGGTACATGCAGTTGATATGCACTGGGCGAGTTTGATTCGCCACTGCTTCATCCACTGTGGTAAGCAACGCCTGCGGTGCGATATGTGTATCCGGTGTTGGCAAATTCACTTGAGTGGCATAATTCGCAAAAATTCCCGGTTGGACTATGGCTTGATTAGCACCGCAGCCGAGTAATTCTGGCGGACGATCGCCACTTAAGACGATTAAAGGTACATGGGTCAGCCACGCCTCCACAATGGCAGGGTACAAGTTGGCGACTGCTGTGCCTGAGGTCGTAATGATGGCGACCGGTGCGCGGCTGGCTTTGGCTAGACCTAAGGCCATAAAGCCGAGCCCACGCTCATCGAAATGTAAGTGACGCTGGAGTTTAGTTTGCTGGGCGGCGGCGAGGGTTAACGGTGTTGAGCGCGAGCCCGGCGCCATACACACATGTTGCACGCCAAGACGTGCTAACTCCTCAAGAATAAGGGCGCCCCAAATAAGATTAAGAGTGGCTGTATTTTCGGTCCGCATAGCTGAATCTATTAGGATAAAGATGGGCTTAGTGTAACGTGTTTATGCTCCAAGATGTATGCTTGGTTTAACAATTCTCGAGTGGATCGCATGGGGGCTGAGGTGGAGCCTAAGCTAAGGCAGAGGATGCCTGTCACCTCGTGTATCGGTGGTTTGTTGTTTGGATATGTTGAGCTATTACTTGGCTAGATAATACGATCGACGATTTTTTTAATCTCTCCGCTTAACCATTTCAAGTCCTCATTGATTGCATTAGGCTGATTTTTTTGCACTAAGAAAATCGTTGGGGTTTCTGTATCTGCATATAAACGTTCTGCTTCATACTGCGATAGTTGACACGCATGCAGTTCAGGAACATCGCTCACCATTTCGTAAACTATCCGATAAGGCAATAGGGAGACTGCATTACTTTCGCTTAGATATTCAAACAAACTTGAAATACTGGTAATGGTAATTTCAGTATTGAGTTTAATGCCATTCGTTATGCAAAACTCTTGGTATGGACTCAATTTGGTGCTGGGATTACCAAGATCCGTATTGACATAGGGGTATTCCGCAATCGTTTCTAGGGTGATTTCCCGTTTAAAAATAGGATGATGCCTGCTAGCAATCAGGTAGAGTTTGTCCATACGTTGCAATTCTGTCGTTAGCAGTTTATCGCCGAAGGCGGCAACATCGGCAGCACTTTTATTGCAACAAATACCTAGGGTTGTATCACCATTAATAATGTCTTGAGTCGTATGCATAGACCAAGGGTTTATATTAATGTGCATGGGTTTTTGCTCTTCTTTAATAGCCTGCATCAAGGCCTTAGGGAAGGTGTAGGCAATTAATCCTGGCGCTGCTATTTCGACATGCGTCTTAACTTGGCGAGTGTTTGCTATTCTGGCTTTTTGAAACTTATCAGTACACTCAATTGCTTCTTTTGCAATTGGATATAAATGAGTAGCAAACTCATTTGGGAATAAGCCATATTTACGACGGATAAATAACTCATCACCAAAAATTTCCCGTAGATTTTTAAGGCTACGGCTGATTTTAGGAGCTGGAATGTCTAGCGCTTTCGATACATAGGTTGCTGACTTGTTCTCATATAATGAAACAAGTATTTTTAAACTCAGAATATCGAGGCCATCCATGTTACTAATGTGCATTTTTTATATTCCTTAATATTGAGCAAATACTTAAATCAACGCCTAATTATGGTGCTAATTAATAATTTTAATGTGAAACTAATCCCAAGTTTTGGATCTAGATTTTATCTATGTGTATCAAAGGTTTTTTTGTTTTATTTTTAATGTTTAAAATGGTTTTTCATAAAATTTAAAATTTCAAAAACTAATATTTACATATTTAAAATGCAAATGCTGAATTATCAAGTATCAATATTTGTATTTAAGATTTACATAATTTTGCAATGTGACGCGCAATGTAAATCATTGTTTATATTTAAGTTGTTGTTTGCAAGTGTGACATGCATCAAGAAAAAATAAGTGTTTTAAAATAATACTAAAGTTGCTTTAAAGGAGATAACAAAAAATAAATTAGTTTTTGGAGGCGTGTATGAATACTTCAGTCATTTTCAGCTATGCGTTTATGTACTTCGTACTATTCGTAGCAGTACCATTCGTGTTTGTGATGTTTGTCATGACTTGCATTAAGTTTTTTAAAGCAGGTCCTGATGAAGCCGCACATCATGAGATGAAACTTAAACCAGTATTGTTTGATAAACAAAGCTTCAATTTTTTTAAATCATTAAAAACAGTTGTTGAAGGTAAATACGATGTTTGTTGTAACGTGCCATTAGACACTGTATTTGAGATGGACAAACATGATACGGAATTAAATCATGAATGCCGACTCGATTATGTATTGATCGACCATGATTCATCTGAAGTGAAAATGGTGATCAGTGATTTTGGCAAAGAAACTAACTCACCACTGAAAAAACTGTTTAGCAAGTTCAATATCAGTTTCATTGAAATGAACCAGCATAAACAGTGGGATACTCAGAGTCTTAAGCAAGCCTTGGCTGTGTGATCTTGACCGTCGGGTTCGGAATTATCCGAACTCGACCCCTTCTTTACCTTCCTACGGATAAATGTGAGGACTTCCTATGTCCAAAAGACAATGGCTGTGGTCGTTACGCTTAGGTGCTGCTGCGTTGCTTTTAAGCTTTTCTGCAATGAGTGCTGAGCCAGCCAATCAAATTAACAGTGATGCTTGTATGAAGTGTCACAAGCGTAATGGTCAAATGTTAGGGCATCATGGTCAAGATGCGATGAAAATGAGCTGTTCTTCCTGTCATGGAGAAAAGGGCGACCACCCTAAGAAACCGAATGATATGGTGGTCTTTGGTATGGAAGAATCGTCGGATCTGACGGTTCAGCTGAGAGTGTGTCAGAAATGTCATACCAAGAAAAAACTCAGTGGAGCAGATTGGACGCATAACGTACATGCTCAAAAAGTGCCTTGTGCCGCCTGCCATAAATTACATAGCCCAACGGATCCAATGGCGGATATGACGCCGAAGATTCGCAGTGAGCTATGTAGCAGTTGCCACACTGGCAAGCAGGAGTAGGTTATGGAAAATTCAAAAAGAAGATTTCTAAAAGGCACCTGTGCCTTATTTGCCGGCGCTACAGGTGCATCATTACTCGCCACAGTGAATGCATCGGATAGTGTTAAAGCAGAACCTGATGTCAAATATGCACTTATTCATGATGAAACTAAGTGTATAGGTTGCCAAGCGTGTGAGGTGGCCTGCCGTGAAGTGAATAATGTACCCGAAGGTGTGTCTAGGCTTCAAATTAAGCAAGCGGGTCCTTTTGGCGAATACCCTAATCAGTTTTATCACTTTAGTCGCAAGTCTTGCCAGCATTGTGAAGACGCGCCCTGTGTAAATGTATGTCCAACGGGAGCTGCATTTATTGATAAAGAAACGGGTATCGTTTCTGTCGATGCATGGAAATGCGTAGGTTGCCAATACTGTATTGCAGCTTGTCCTTATCAAGTCCGTTTTATTAATCCTGTCACCCATGCGGCGGATAAGTGTGATTTCTGCCGAGAAACTAACCTAGCTCAAGGTAAACAACCTGCCTGTGTTGCTGCTTGCCCAACAAAGGCACTCGTGTTCGGTAATTTAAAAGATCCGACTTCTGAGGTTGTTCAAGTTCTGCGGTCTAATCCAACCCAGCGCACTAAGGTTGATCTTGGAACGAGACCTAAATTGTTCCGTATCGTTGCAAAATCAGGGGAGGTGATACTATGAGTGCCCTACATTTTGATACCTTAGTGTGGCATTGGCCGATTGCAATTTACCTGTTTTTAGCGGGTGTATCTGCGGGAGCCATGTTCTTCGCCGTACTGTTGAAACATTTTGTTTTGAAGCAAAACGCCTATCAGTCTGGTTTTGTGCGAGCCGCTTGTATTGTCGCGCCTGTAGCTGTGATGGCCGGGTTAGGGATATTGGTCGCAGACTTAACTAAACCTCTCGATTTTTGGAAGATTTTGGTGTTCTACAACCCTAAATCTGTCATGTCGATGGGCGTGCTTATTCTGCTGATTTACCAAGTATTTATGTTTATGTGGATTGGTTTGACCTTCCGTAAACCTGTTGATGCTTGGTGTGAAACACGCTTTCCTATTGTGCTTAAGTTGACCGCATTATTGGCTCGATTTGAAGCGACAATTACAGGATTGCTCGTGATTCTATCCTTGGCATTGGGCGCGTATACAGGCTTCCTGCTCTCGGCCTTGCCAGGCTATCCCATGCTTAAAAACCCTGTGTTACCTCTGCTGTTTTTGGCATCTGGTTTGTCTTCCGGTGCGGCATCATCTTTACTCGGTGGCGTGTTGATGAATGGTAAACCTAATGACAAAGAGGTGCACTTTATCCACAAGGTTGAAATCCCACTGATTTTAGTTGAAATCGTGCTGATTTTTACCTTCTTTATGGGCTTAGTGCTAACAGGTGGACAGAGTAAAATAGCCGCCTTTAATGCCTTAGGGTATGGCTTCTGGGGATGGATTTTCTGGCTTGGTATTATTGGACTCGGTTTGTCTGGACCATTGGCGATGAATCTGTTTATGACGGCGACATCTAAACGGAAATGGGCCTATGTGGCGGGGACGGCTTGCTTGAGCTTGATAGGGGTATTACTGCTACGTAACTTCATACTCTATACAGGACAAATGACGATCGCTTAAGGCGTGCCGTTAATTAATGACGAAAAAATCATAATAATCAATGGAATCGACGGATCGCGGAAACAATGTCAAAGGAAAACATTGTAGATGAGGCCCTTGCGGCGCTGGCTGAGCTCTCAAGGGTTAAGTCTAGCCGCGGTTGGTTGTGTAACAGGGAGGTCGCTGGGCAAGGATGCCATATTTTACACTTCAATATTTTGCCCTGCCTCCAAACGGGCCTCGCCACCTTATTCCTAAGGGTGGCGTTTCTTGTTTTAGGGAGGCACGATTTACTCGCCGAGGTTATTAATCCATTCACTCATTACCACATGGGTTTTGATCTTGATGATGTCAGTGTGAGTGTCGATATACTCACGGATCTCATGCAGGCGGCGCATCGAAGGCGCATGCACGTACACGAGTAAATCCATATCACCAGAAATACCACGGCAGGTAATCACTTCGGGAATCGCTTGGAATACGTGTACCACGTCGGCGCAACGTGGACATTGATGCTGGATTTCGAAATAAGCCGATACTCCTTCTTTTTGCGACTCACTCAAGAGCACTTGATAGCCACGGATCACTCCCGTTTGTTCGAGCTTTTTTATGCGCTCGGCTACCGCGCTGCGGGAAAGGTTCACCTGTTCGGCGATATTCGACACGCTCTGGCGTGCATCCTGACGCAAACTATGAATGATGGCCGTATCGAATTTATCCAAGGGTGACTCCAGTGAAAATGGCTATATTGAATCTGTGTGTTATTTTGCCATTGGTTTGAATAACCACAGAATTTGCTGAGTATTTTTGCTTAAAATTTTACCAAAATTTAAGCTGGCCGTCATTTTGATGGAAATAACGTTATTTGCCGCGATTTTGCCGGTATTGGACGTGGAGAACACTGAAATTAACGGCAGATTGTAGGGCGAAATCTCATTATACTGACAGCTCAAAAACCACAGAATATTAACAGATGAATTCAAATAGCGGAACTATAGGTCGTTGGCAAGGTGCGGGTTTAATGGCGACCACTTTGCTCGGTACAGGGGTATTTATTTTGCCTCAGATGACTATTGAAAAAGCGCATTCTGGCGCCTTAGTCGCATGGATCTTGTTAACCTTGGCCATTATTCCAGTGGCACTGGTCTTTGGTCGTTTAGCGAGTGTATTTCCACATGCCGCAGGCCCCGCTTACTTTGTCGAGAAAGCCTTTGGTCGCACTGCTGGTCGAACAATTGGACTGATCTTTTTACTGGTTGTGCCCATGGGGGCGCCGGCCGCGATTTTGATGACCTTCCAGTTTGTGAATGCCTTAATACCGATATCTGGTTGGTCCAAGGTTGGTGTTGAAATACTCGTGATTTTTGGCTTGTTTCTGATTAATTTAAGAGGCATCCAAGTGTCGGCTAAGCTGCAATTTGGCCTGACACTTTGCATTGTCGCCGTTGTTGTGGTTTTGTTTGGTGCGAGTAGTTTTCAGCAAGGTCATCTCACGACACTTGCTAGCCATGGTATGCCTGAAATGCCAACCGTGATGATTGCCGCTGGCATCGCTTTTTGGAGTTTCTTGGGTATAGAAGCTATGACGCATCTTGCCGATGATTTTCGTCGTCCGCAGCAGGATATGATCCCCGCTATGATGATGGGCACAGTGCTGGTGGGCGTGATTTATGTGGCTTGTACACTTTTATTGCTATTAGTGCCGACAGATAAAAGTGTTGCCATGATCGGCGTGTTTGACCAACTACTCGGTGGTTACGGCGCACAAGTGATTGGTGTGTTAGGTATCGCAAGTGGATTGGCAACCGTTAACGTGTATGCGGCCAGTGCGGCACGTCTGGTCTGGAGTTTTAGTTGTGAAGGCATTTTACCGCGCTTCTTTGCCGTTAAGAATGCTCATGGTGTACCTATTCGAGCACTTGCTGCGCTGTTATCTGTGATGGCAAGCGTTATCGTACTGACTTATTTTACCGGGCAAGAGTTAGAGCACCTTATTGCATGGAGCAACGGCGTATTTGTGGTGATCTATTTGATGGCTATGCTCGCTGCCGCTAAGTTATTACCACGGCACAATTGGCCGCTGGTGGCGCTGGGTTGTGCGTTTTGCTTAGTATTAGGTTTTGCCCTAGGTGCAAGTATGTCCTACGTGCTTGTGTTGATCTTAGTGGTCGCGCCATTTTTGTGGTGGCAAAAGACCCATATTAGTCGCAAACAAAGTTTGGCGTTACCTGAGTAATATTCGCACCCTCTGGGGCTAAATCAACATGATGGGTTAATTAAAAAAGCCCCGAACTCTTTATTGTCATAAGAGTTTGGGGCTTTTTTGTGTGGCTTAGTGGATTTCGAAACTGGATATGATTGAGTGCGATTAAATTGAATGAAATAAAGAGGTAAACCTTAAGTCTGATGGCCGCCAAGCTTTGTTGCCGAAGGACTGCACATTACTGATATTTAATGTATCTCGGTGAGCGAGGCGATAACTTGTGTTCTATATTTTGATCATTCATACGGAAGGAGAATAAATATGGATTCAGCTGCGTTGCTCAATCGTGTCGATGAGTTACCTAGGTTACCTAAGGCGATCAGTGAATTGTTAGATGCGGTCAATGATGACAATGCGACAGTAAAAAGCATTGCCACTAAAGTTTCACACGATCCCTTAATTAGCGCTAGGGTGTTACGCCTTGCTAACTGTGCCCACTATGGACGCAGTCGAGAGGTTGGCACTATCGATGAAGCTGTTGTGCGTCTTGGGATGCAAACCCTACGAACCTTAGTGCTAGCATCGGCGGTGATTGGTGCCGTCCCTAAGTGTGAAGGAATAGATTTAGCCCAGTTTTGGGGGCAAACCTTTGAGATTGCGCTTTATAGCCAAGAAATGGCAAAGCGTTGTGGCGCAGTCCCAGAAGAAGCTTTTACTTGCGGTATCTTACATCGTATTGGCGATCTATTGATTGCGGCAGTATCGCCTGAAGATGCGGCGAAAATTGCCGAAGCTGTGGCGCAGGGTAAAGATAAGCATCAGTTTGAGCGCGAGTTACTTGGATATGATTCCCCTGATATTGGCGCATTACTAGCGAAAAATTGGAAGTTTACACCAGCGTTAGTGCAAGGCATTTTGTATCAAGACCACCCTAAGGATTCAAACCCATTTTCAAAACTTGCTGCGTTATTATGCTTATCTTACAAAGTTCTAGATGAGTGGGATACGATTGAGGATGATGAAAAAACCAGTTGGTTATCTCAATTAGCGACTAAGAAAGGATTGAAGATGGAGATGGGCGGGCTAAGGACTAAGTTGACTGAATTACACGGTTCGGGATATGAAATCGGTAAAGCGTTAGCTTAGGAGCTTGTTTAGCTTAGTGTTTTGGTGAGTAGGGCGGCAGTAAAAATATTTTTAGCCAAAGAGCGATATCAATTTAGTCTTAAGAAAGCAATCGCGTGAATGGGGAACGGGTGTTTCGCATTCACGCTTTTTTATGGGCTTTTGTTGATTTGCACTTTGATTGAATAGTGGATGTGGCTAGCCAGTTTGTTGGGTTGCAGCTATGGCAAGATTACGCATTTGGATCAACTCGCTGTGTTTGAGGTGCAACAAATCGGCGGTGCGTCGAATGATCTGGTCTTCATATTGGGATAGCTGGCCATCGGCGTAGGCCAGTTGCCACATTGCGAGCAACAATTGCTGCTTTTGCGCTAGGCTAAATTCAGCGTTAATGGCTGAGGTGAATTCAAAGAGTGAGGTCGCGCTGCCTTGTACGCTTTTAGCTTCATCAATCAGTATCTTAGCGTCTACTTCTGACATTGATAAGGTATCGGTTAGCAGCTTAGGTAATAAGGCTTCTTCCTCTGCCGTTAAGGTCTCATCGGCAAACACGACTTCAAGTAACATACTCGCTGCGGCCAGTTTAAGTTGATGTGCCTTGTCTTCAGGGGAGACTGCTTGAGTATGAGCTTCAAAAAATCGTCTTAATTTCGCAATCATATTTGGCGGTTCTCATGCTGGAGGGAATATAAAGTAGAGTCGATTGGGAAGTGAAAGTTCACCCTAAACCTTGTATTGCTTAGGGTGAGGTAAGACTGAATTACAGTAGCGAGTTCAGACCTTTCACCAGTAAGTCTGAGGTGCCTTCAGTGCCATTGGTATCTAAGTAAGACTTAGCTATGTTGATCATTGGCATTGCTAGATCTTTAGAAATGCCCAATTTTTCAAAGGCGTCTAAAACCATAGCACTGCCTTGCAGTGATGAACCTAAATCACCCGCTTTGGATAATAAGCCAGAAACACCCGATTTTGAGTCCAATTTAGGCGCAGCGGCGAGCAAACTATCGGCATTAGGAATGCTGGCAGCCAGTTTTGAGTAGTCGGTTGTTCCTAGGCTTGATTGCGCTAAGCCTAATAAACTGCCTAAGCCACCTTCGGCTTGAGTTTGGTTTAAACCCAATTGTGACATGACGCTGCCAACTAAATCATTCGACTGAGTTGCCGCTGCTGTAGTGGTCGCTTTTTCAGTTTTGGCTTGAGTTCCTGCCAAGTTATCTAACCAGCCTGCACTGGCGGGCGCCGCTAAAATACAAGTGCTGAGGAGGATAGAGAAGGTCAGAGTGTGTTTCATATGGAAGCGTCCTTTGATGGTTTGCGCACGAGTTCGCTGGACAGTTTAGCGGGTTTGTCACTTTTGTTGCAGTAGTTTTCTGTGATTTACGGTTCACACTGGTGATTTCTACTGTGCATTGCCAAGGGATTTTCGGTATCCTTAGCGGCAATTCTAAGTGTTAATTCATTTCAATTATTTGGAAAGTCGCATGTCACTATCCGCAATTTTGTCAGAAGCCTATAACTTCTTCCGTAATCATCTGGCGCAACTCGCTATGCTGACGATCCCATTACTCTTGATCCAAGTGGGGATCCAGTTATGGCTTGGTATAGAGATGAGTAAAGTTGATCTAGAAAACCCACAGTTTGGCGCGCCGCATATGATCGCCATGATGCTGTTACTACTTACTTTTTCGGTATTAATTGCCGCTTTGACTCTGTTTTTAGAACTGCGCTCACAAGGGCATAGTCCTTCAGCGGGAGTGGTGTTGAAGGCGAGTTTACCTTTTGTTCCACCATTATTATTGGCTGGGGTGTTTTCTGGTCTAGCGATTTTAGCACCAGTGATGCTGTTTGCCGCCTTCGGTCCTGTGTGGCTGGTAGGATTGGTAATTAGCTTCTATCTCTTTGCGCGTTTAGCCTATGTGAACTTTATGGTTGTGGTTGAGCGCTTAACACCGCTAGAAGCGATTAAGGGTAGTTTTAGTTTTAGTGGCCCTATCGTACTGAAAACCATTGCATTATTGATGTTATATTTACCACTCTCAGTCATAGGTAGCCAGCTTTCTGGGTTAGCGTCCATGGGCGGATTACCTGTGCAAATGTTAGCGGATACTTTTATGTCTTTTATTGGATTATTCGTTAACGTCGCTTTGTTCCGCTTATATATGGTGTCGAAAAAACCAAGCGTCGAATAGTGCAACATCAATTCAGCCTGCAGGGAATCACTCATGGGGACGAAAACAGTCATTAAGGATAGTGAGTTTATCCACGATTTTTCGGTCTCCTTGAGTGATGATTACCTCAAGGCGAAAAGCTATGTGCAGGATGTGCCGACACAGTCGCTGCTGCACATTCGCAGTTTTACCCATAAACTTACAGAGTTACTGGGGCAAGATAAGCAAATCGCGTTTTCCAGTCCGAATTTATACGATAGGATCGAACAGCTAAATCAGCGGCGCGTGATTGATGTGAAGACCACTCGTGCCCTGCATCGATTGCGTGCCGACGGTAACCGCGGTGCTCATCCTGAGAAATACCATCTCACCCAAGAACAATTACTCGCGCTAGCGCAAAAATCCATTAAAGATGTCCTGACTTTAGTTGAGCACTTGTATCCTAAGGTTAAAGGTCGAGTTGCCCCTGACTACTGTTATGAAGCGACTGACGCAATGACGGTGAGGGACTTATGTTACCGCGCTGTGATGGAAGATGACCCGCAAGCGCAGTATTTGGTGGGGATATCGTTTAAGATCAAGGCTTTGATACTGAAAGAACAAGAACTGCTCAAAGAGCAAGAACTTGCGGCAGAAGCCGAAGCTATATCAAGCCAAGATTTATCCACAGTTTCACCTCTAAATACCATTTCTCACATTAGCGCAGCTGACAGTTTTGCCCGAGCGGCCTATTGGTTTTCCCTTGCGGCACCTAAGCACATGGAAGCCTTACATGAGCATGGCGTAGCACTGATCCACGGTTATCAAGGCGCGCCAGAAGTGGCTAAAGGTGAACAGATCATTGCCACTGCAGCAGCAGCAGGTGTGGTCAATGCGATGGCGTTATTGGGATATTTTTATCTTGTAGGCAGTGAGTCGTTTCAACCCGACAGCAAGTTAGCACAGCAATATTTACAAGGTGCGGCAGATGGCGAGCAAACCGAAGCGATGGCGAATCTAGGTGTATTGCATTACCAGCAAAAGAACTTAACTCAAGCTTATCATTTTATAAGCAAAGCCGCGCAAGCAGGTTATCCCCATGCTCAGTATCATTTAGCATTAATGCTTGCCAATGGAGATGGTTGTACTCGAGATATGATTGCCAGTGAGCATTGGATGGCCGAAGCTGCCGAGCAAGGACAACTCGATGCTATGCTCACGCGGGCGCAACATATGCTCAATGATGACAATGCCTTTGGCAGTGATTTGACTCAAGCTGAGGATTATTTGCGCCAAGTGATCAAATATAGCCACAGTGTGCCTGCGATGATTGAGCTGAGTATGGCACTGGCCGACGGTATCTTAGGGCGAATTGATGTCGTTGGATCTGCGGCTTTACTTAAGCTGGCACGGCAAAATGCCAATAAAAAAGAGGCGGATATTATCGAGCCTCTGTGGCGTTCACTGGTATTACAGATTGAAAATGTGCTTGAGGTAACCCAAGATCCCGCCGAAATTCATAGCCTTAAACGCGCCCAGACCTTACTCGCTTGAGCGCAGTTTTGCTTCGATTGAACTAGTGTTCATCCTCTTTATGCTCAAAAGTGCGCCCTTGATGGCGTGCCGCATTAGATTCCCTAACAATAGTGTCAGATCCATAAACCTGACTCTGCGGCTCCTCTGTCGCGTGGGCATGCTGCGTTGCGTTTGCCTGAGCCTGATTAAATTTAGCCAACTGACGTGCCATATAAAAACGGCTAAATAGGACTAAACAACCGAGCGCAATGGCGCCAAATAAGAGCACGAAGGGCAATAAAAATAGTGATAAACAAATTAGGCTAATGCTAATTGCCATCGCTAACCAAGCCCGTGGGCCAGAAATTCGGGTCTGCAGTGGGCTCTGTTGGAACTGTTGAAAAATCATAAGAACTCCTCGATAGGCAGTGGACATTTAGTGTGCAATAGCGAGTGCGTCTAGGTCACGTTAATCTTGATTAATTTACTTTATTTTACTCCAGAGGCCATTTGGGTGTTGCGCATTACTTTGATATGTGATCGCATGCCTATCTATATGTTGTTGCTCGAATAACGGTTGGTTAATTATATGTGTTTGCTAAAATCTTTTTGATGTAAATCTGAGCAATTTCTTTGCTAACTGTACAGAATATGAGAAAATTCAGCTCAAATTTAACTGCAGTTTTAACTCAGTTAGCCGCCTTATTATATTGGTTGTAAATGTTCGTTCGACCCGCTCAAACACCCTCTTGTTTCACTGCTTTGTTAATTAATTAGACGCCAACATGAACTCATATTCGCTCAAGCAAAAAATTCTGTTCTCTGTCGTGGCAGCCCTTTCACTCGTGATTGGTTTGTTGTCATGGCAAAGTTATTCCAGCCAAAAATCCCAGCTGTTACAAAACAGCCTAGAACAAGTGCAGCGCTTAGGTGAACAGCAGGCTGAGCGGATCCAAGAATGGTTGGCTGGCCGCCAAGATATTATGGGAGCCCTGGCGAACAAAGTTGAAGGTGACAGCCTCAATACACTTCAACAAGCACAGGCATCGGGCCGTTTTCAGCTGACCTATTTTGGCTCTCAAGCAGGGCAAATGTTGGATTCTGATCCGAGTATTGATCGTACGGGCTATGATCCTCGCAGCCGCCCTTGGTATCAACAAGCCATCAGTGAACGCGGTCTTATTTTGACAAAACCTTACGTGGATGTTGCATATAACATTCTGGTTGTGACTATGGCGCAGCCTACCGCACAAGGTGTTGTGGGTGGTGACTTATCTATCGCAAGCCTAGTTGACGGTGTTAATCGGATGAAGTTACCGGCAAACGGTTATGCCATCATGATGCACAAAGACGGCACAGTGATCGCTTATAAAGATCAAGCTAAGACGATGAAACCTATAGCTGAAATCGATAACGAGCTTAATCGCAACTTACCAGAACAAAGCCGTGCAGCGGGCACTCTGTTACCTATGTATTTTGAAAATGAAGGACGTGACAAATTAGTCTGGAGCGTTGATATCCCTAATACAGATTGGGAATTAGTGTTAGTGCTTGATAAGGAAACGCTAGAGTCGCCACTGTCGAGCTTGTTACTCACTCAGTTTGGGCTTTCTGCACTCGTGTTGATCTTAAGTGTATTAGCCATTTCTTGGCTAGTAAGTGTCTTGCTGGGTCCTCTGAGTCGAGTATCGCAAGCACTTGCGCGTATTGCCGATGGCAATGGTGATTTAACTCAACGTATTTCTGTTGATACTCAAGATGAAGTGGGCGTGCTTGCCGACAGCTTTAACCGCTTTGTGGGTAGTCAACATCAGCTGATCAGCCATATTCGCCAATTAGCGAATGAATTAGATGCCGATGCTGAACGTAGTCTTGCCACCACGCAAACTTCTGTTGCGGAATTACAACGTCAGCAGCAAGAAGTCGCTATGGTCGCGACTGCGGTAACTGAAATGGCGAGTGCGACTAATGAGATCGCAGCCAATGCTGAGAACACGGCAACAGCGGCTCAACAGTCTGCAGCGAGCAGTTTACAGGGCAAAGAGTTAGTCAATAAAACTCGTAACTCGATTAATTCCCTCGCCGATGAAGTGACTCAAGCAACGGATGTCATTGAAGACTTGAGCCGTCATGCTAAATCTATTTCGAGCATCCTGGCGACAATTCAAGGGATTGCTGAGCAAACTAACCTGTTGGCGCTTAACGCAGCTATTGAAGCGGCTCGTGCTGGCGAGCAAGGCCGTGGTTTTGCGGTCGTTGCCGATGAAGTTCGAGTACTGTCACGTCGTACACAAGATTCGACTCAGGAAGTACATACCACGATTGAAACGCTACAACGCACTACTGCTAGAGCAGTCAGCTTGATGGAAAGCAGCCAAGCATTAGCGGGTCATAGCGTAGAAGATGCCAATGCGGCGGCGAAAGCCCTTGAAGAAATTACGCAAGCGGTCAACGTGATTTCAGATATGGCAGGCCAAATTGCTACCGCAGCGGAAGAACAGACTCAAGTGACGGGTGAAATAACCCAGAATACGGTTGCGATTAAAGATGTGACTGATGAGATTACCGCATCGGCCATGGCAGATTTGGCACAGGCGAGGGGCTTAAAAGCTCGCGCTAATGACCTGAATGCGCAAGTCGCGACATTTATTCTGTAATCGCTATTCTTAATTGTTTGTCTCGATATTAGCCCGATAAAGCCTTTACTTTGTCGGGCTTTTTACTGGCCGTTTTGTCGTGTTAAAGCATTTCTGTGGGATTGAATAACTTAGCCACACTTTGACAAATGGTTTCTCTAATCCATTTATGTCCTTGATCTTCATCATTTCTTTGATGCCATAACAGTACATAGGCCATTGGCATAAATTCGAAAGGCAGTGGCAGTTGTTTGAGCGGATAAAGTTGGCAGGCGTGACGGGCAAAGCTTGAAGGCAGAGTGAAGATTAAATTGCTGTGGGCGCAAACGCTGGCGGCACCATAAAAGTCGGGTACAGTCGTGCTGATCCGGCGTCTATGCCCAAGATCGGCAAGAAAGTAATCCAGTGCCCACCAATCACTACCTTCACAACGAACCTGCACATGGGCCATATCGAGGTAAAGGGGTAAATTCCATTGTTCTGAGGTGAGCGCCGCCATCAGCGGGTGATCCTCTCGCACTAAGCAGACTTGTTGATCGGTAAATAATGTTTGATAGGCAATCCCTTCTGGCAAGCGATCCACTTGAAAATCCGACAGTGGATGCAAATCCCGCCCTGAAATGCCAAAGTCGATTTGCCCTTGCTGCAAATCCTGCATCGATTTTTCGGTCCAGACATAGGAGTCGAGTTTGACGTTGGGTGCCGTGGTCAGCATAGGGCCGATAAAATATGGGATTAAGGTTTCATAGGCGCTTTCCACCATGGCAAAAGAAAATTGTCGATTGCTACTGGCAGGATTAAAGGTCGGAGGCTGAGTGAGTTGATACAAGTCTTGCAATATATTCGGCAGTTTTTGCCCAAGAATGAGGGCGTGCGCGGTGGGTTTTAAGCCATGTGCCGTGCGCTGAAATAGGGGATCATCTAAGGTTTCTCTGAGTCGATTTAAGCTCTTACTTAGGGCAGACTGACTTATATGTAATCGGCTGGCTGCGCGAGTGACACTCTGCTCCTCTAGCAGTACTTTGAGTATGACCAGCAAGTTCAAATCGATTCTGGCTAAGTTGTCGATATTCACAGATATTCCTCAGAGGAAATTTACTTTGGAAATTATACCATTTCTGTTCATACCTTGAGTTAATTAAAATAGCGCCCACTGAAATACCTTTCCCTGATCAACTGAGATTATTTATGCGGCGCAATCTGTTACCTATCCTGATGTCTATGGTGCTGCTCAGCCCATTAGCCATCGATATTTATTTACCTTCAATGCCAACTATGGCGACAGAATTCGCCGTATCTGCCAGTGATGTGCAATCCACGCTCGTATTGTTTTTATTCGCCATGGGCTTAGGCCAAGTGTTGATTGGGCCATTAGCCGACCGTTATGGCCGCCGTCCTGTGGCCATTTTCGGGGTCTTACTCTACGGCGCAAGTAGTCTTCTCGCTGCCGCGGCCATCGAGTTTCATTGGTTACAGATTGCTCGTGTGCTGCAAGGTTTAGCCGCCTGTTCAACTTCTATCGTGGTGTTTAGTGCGGTGCGCGACTGCTACTCACAAAAAGAAGGCGCTAAAATTTACAGTTACTTAAATGGAGCGATTTGCGTGATCCCAGCTTTAGCACCAACCTTAGGTGGCTTGTTAGCGATGCAATTCGGCTGGCGTTCAACCTTCGTTTTCATGACGTTATATGCCATGTTGATGATGCTCGTTGTCGGTTATCGCTTACCTGAGACTCGTCCAGCCAACACTGTTACTACTGGTCCACTTTACCGTTGGGGTAGATTCAAACCTGTACTCGGTAACACCCACTTTTTGTTTTATGCCTTTGCTTGTATGTCTGCTATGGCGGCTATTTTGAGTTATGTATCTTATGCGCCTGTGTGGTTGATTGGGCATTTAGGGGTTTCTGAGCTGGCGTTTAGTGGTTTATTCGGTCTCAATGCTGTGTTCAATATCGTGGCCTGTTTTGCGGCACCGATCGTCATTCGCAAACTGGGTAATCGTCCAACGGTTATTTTGGCTCTGTCCTTACTCGTTCTGTCTTCAGTGGCGACAGTGGCGGGCCAACAGTTTGGTCCAAATACAGGGATGGCAGCAGCTTTTAACTTCATGTTACCTATGATGTTGTTATGTGTGGGATTTGCCTTCTTACTCGGCCCTGCGACGAGTATGGCACTGTCAGCTTTCGGTGAACGAGCGGGGACTGCCGCGGCTATGCTAGGTTTTATTCAGATGAGTGGTGCATCCGTTTTAGCTGGACTTATACAGCAAACGAATTTAACTGCACCTTATGCAGTGGCACTCGTCATGGGCGTGTTTTCTATCGGTTTATTGTTGATGATGGCGCTGAGTCGATTCGACCACTGGCACCAAGAGCAGTTAGTTGGCGAGCATTAGTTCGCGGCACTGATTAATTACAGAGTACACCCTTTACCCACAGTTTGTTTGACCGCGAACTGTGGGTATTTTTTGTTGTGTCTTATACCCTTTTATCCTTTGGTATACTCGTAAAATAACTCACTACGAGGGTAAAGCTTGTCTCGTCACTATTGTTCTATCTGTCGTTATCCGCAAAATGCTTGCTTATGTGCGAGTGTTCAGCCTATCTCTCCAATGACTCAGTTGGTGGTTTTACAGCACCCGAGTGAAGTCGAACATAAGAAGAATAGTGTGCGGGTATTAAGTCTTGCTGTACCTAAAACGCAAGTTTATGTGGGTGAAAGTGAGTCTGATTTCAAAGGCTTACGAGAATATTTAGCGGCGTGTAATATGCCGATTTATCTCGTCTATCCCTCTGCGTTAAGTGTAAGTGTTGAACAGCAACGTATTAATCCTGATTGTATATTGCTGTTGCTCGATGGCACTTGGCGTAAGGCATTCAAAATGCTGCAGCTGAATCCTTGGTTAACCCAGTATCCTGCGGTGCATTTGGCTGAAGGTTATGAATCGCGCTATCGGATCCGTAAATCGAGTCGTAGCGATAGTTTATCGACCTTAGAAGCTTGCGCTTATATGTTAAGCGCCCTCGATCCTACCCTTGATGTTCAGCCGTTAATGATGGCATTTGATGCTATGGTGGAACTGCGGATTAAGGCGATGCCGAGTACAGTGCAGGTTCGTTATCAGAACTCAAATGAATCCAGTGGTAAGGTATAGTTGATGGGGTTAAGGCTATTGAGTCTTAGATTTTTTAAGTATGAATTAGTGCTTTTAAGTTATTGAGTTTTGAGACTCCGTACGAATTAAAATAGTCAAAATCTTATTCAGATCACGCTAACTTAATGTGAAATACGGTTTAATAACTAGGATTCATTTGCGCAGCAAATGATGAGATAGCTTTGCCAGCCAATTGCTTTGCAGGGGAGTAATTCCATTCATTACTATTAGTAAATGGCGTGCTGGCAGGGCTATCGAGCTTTAAATATGGTGTTTTCTGCAAGAAAATCTTTCCCCTTAGTTCGCGACCCATCAAAATATTTCGATAAAACCTTAGCGGAATCTTTCGTTTTCCGTTGTAAACGTTGAGAGCGTTAATTTGGTACGCAAGTCGGATTATCGAGCTGATGCGAACATCGGCAGTCCTAAATCTGTTCTAGGCTAAGCGTTTTTCCGCAAGAAAGGCTTGGGTGAAGTTTTCGACTGAACTCGGGTAGCCAAATAGAAATCCTTGGGCGAAACCTTGGCCCATATCTGTCATTATGTCTTTTTGTTGTTGAGTTTCAATACCTTCTGCGACGAAGTGAATGTCGAGTGCTTGTGCGAGTTGCACTATAGCATTGCAGAGCTTTTGTCCTGAGACTTCGTTTAAGCGCAAGGCAAACTCGGCATCAATTTTGACGCTGTCTATTGGCAAAGTCCCTAAGCGACTGAGTGACGATAACCCAGTCCCAAAATCATCGATGGCTATGCTGACACCTAACGCTTTGATACGATTGAGTGTGAGTCGTGCTTGCTCCGGTTGCCGTAACAATGCCGATTCGGTAATTTCTAAAATCAGTGCTTCAGCGGGTAACTTCGCCATTTCTAAGGCATTTATCACTTGGTCGATAAAATCTAAGTGTTCCAATTGCAGTGGTGACACATTGACTGAAATTCTAAAGTCGGGTTGATAATGTGCTCGCCAGAGGGCCGCTTGTACACAGGCCTGTTCTAATACCCATTGGCCAATGCTGACAATTAATCCTGTTTCCTCAAGCAATGGCACAAAGTCGGCAGCTTCATAATATTCTGTCGGTGACTTCTGCCAGCGGAGCAGGGCTTCGGCAGCAATAGTTTGATTTGTGTGTAAATCGACTATGGCTTGATAAGCGAGAGTGAATTGTTTTAGGCTATGCGCATGTCTTAGGTTATTGATTAACTGTAATTTTAACTCGGCTGCTAGGCTCATCTCCTTATCGTAAAACACGAGATGCGGTAAGCTCTTTTTAGCGCAATACATGGCAGTATCGGCAAGACTAATCAGCTGTCCCGCTTGGTTACTGTGGGTAGGAAATAGCGCGATGCCTATGCTGGTGCCGAGGAAGAACTTTTGGCCTTCAATTTCAAAGGGGCTCTCAAATAAGCTGAGAATCTGCTCTGCAAACAGCTGAATTTCATCTTTACAGCTACAGTCTTGCAGCACTAAGGTAAATTCATCTCCTCCCATACGGGCTATATCGGCCTTTTCGATACAACCTGCTTCGAGTCTGGCTGCGACGAGTTGTAATACTCTATCGCCCATGGAGTGACCGAAGCTGTCATTGATATTCTTGAAACCATTGAGATCTAAAAACATCAACGCGCCCAGTGCGAGGGGATCAGTTTTAAGTTTTTCGAGGGCACTATTGAGGATCTGTTTGAGATGGAACCTGTTAGGTAATCCAGTCAAGGTATCGTACATAGCCCGAGTTGTTAGCTGGGTTTCTAATAGTTTCTTCGTACTAATATCACTGAAAATATTCACATTATAATGAGCATCATCTTCAGTGACGATTTTACGACTGCTTTGCCAAGCAGGGAAGTTACTGCCATCTGAACGTCTTTTCCACGTTTCGCCCTGCCAAAATCCCCTTTGTTTCAAGGCGATTTGGCATTCGGTTTCTTCCCCCATATTATGGGTTCTTACCTCTAAAAATTCAGGGGTTTTACTGATGAGCTGCTCAGCGCTATAGCCGCAAATACGGCACATGGCTTTATTGACAGCCAAAATTTGATTATCAGTGTCAGTGATATACACAGCTTCGGCACTTTCTTCGAGCGTGGTCGACAAAATTTCTTTGGGAATATGAGCAAAACCATCAGAAATCGTTTCGCGCATTTGATTGCGGCGATTAAGAGCTTGTAATTCAACGAGTACCACGGGCTGTTGTTGCAGATAACAGCGATAGAGATTAATTCGAGTCGGCAGTTCATTGCCTTGTTGGCTCATGTGCAGCCAGTTGAATTCAACATTATTGCCTGCAATGGCTTCGAGGATCATTTCCCGCGCAAATTCAACACTATTGCGGCCTGAAGATTGGATTCTCGGAGAAAAATCATAGGGAGTCGCATTCACAAAAGCATCGTATTCAGTCTCAAAATAACTGAGGGTGGCTTGGTTGGCACTAATAAAGCTAAAGCCTTGAATTAAGGCTAAGGGGGTTTTATGGGGATGTGCTTGCCAGAGAGACAGCTTTTCTTGCAGTACAGGATCATCTGTACTGAGTTTCTTAAGTAAGTGTTGCCATCTGATCATTCAGGATACTCCCTTGTGACGCAAAATAGTCACATCCCATTTTAGGTCTTCGTTGAACACGAAGTTGCCCAATAGTACATCATTCCAATGGGGTTAAAAATAAACCTAATTGTTGTTTCACTCAAATAGAAACTTAAAAAGTGTAGTTTAAGACTTGTATTCAAGCATATTTTTTAAGAACACCTGCTGCATATTTCAAGCTTAGGCAGATTTTATGCTATGTTTTGCACATCTTGCGTGAATTGGCTTTTATCATTGATTCATTCAATTATCGAATACAAGGAGACATGGAATGGCGTATTTATTTAAAGTGTTAATCTCTAAAATATTAATATCGCTAGTCCTCATCTTTAGTTTTCATCTCGCGTTAGCGAATGCCGCCGAGGCGCCAAAGCCTAGATTGACCCTAGAGCAAAAAGCCGATAAGGCTCGCATCGACTCACAGCGATTAGAACAGGCTCAATTAGAAAAGGCCCGTCAAGCCACTAAAGAGACGGCAGAGCGGGAAGATAAAATTAAGCAACAATCTCAAACCAACGATTGGGAAGCGCAGCAAAAACTTAAGGCACAAAAACAGTTCGACGAAAGAGAAAGTCGCGAGCAAAAATATTTACGGGAAGCAAAAGAAGCCGCCGCAAAAGAGCGTAAAATCCCTAAACCTTAATCAGGCCATCGACACAGTCGATTTCAGCTAGTCAGTGCTAGCATTATTTGTGGGCATTACGACTATTCTCATTACTATGCACCTTACTATCCCTAGGAATTGTTGTTGAATATCTGCCCCTTATGTCATGGCGTTGAATTACTCGCTTATCATCAAGATAGGAAGCGTAGCTACCAGCAATGCCAAACCTGCCAACTGGTGAGCGTGCCTTCTGAGTTTTATCTTTCGGCCGAGGCAGAAAAAGCCGAATACGATAAGCACGAGAACCATGCCGATGATCTCGGCTATCAAACATTTTTAAATCGCACACTCGAGCCACTACTTAGCCGTGTTAGCACTTTGGCCCAAGGGCTCGATTTTGGCTGCGGAGAAGGTAAGGCATTGAGTCTAATGGCAAAGGCGCGCGGTTATCAGATAGATAATTACGACCTTTATTACGCTAATAATCCCGAAACGTTAGCCCGCCAATACGACTTTATTACCTTAACCGAAGTCATTGAACACGTGAGTGGTGCCGCAGGGTTACTTGCCCAGCTTGATAGGTTATTAAAACACAACGGCATTTTGGCGGTTATGACCAAACGCGTGCAAGATCAAACCGCATTTACGCGCTGGCACTATAAAAACGATCCCACCCACATCAATTTTTACGCCGAAGCGACCTTTGAGTGGATCGCACATCACTATGGCTGGCGACTCGAAATTATTGATAAGGACGTAGTCTTCTTGCATAAAGGGAGGCATAAAGAGATGCATAAAGGAATTCATCAGTCGAGTTAATGCAGTTGTCGCTTAAATGTACTTATCATCAATTTGTGACGCTATAGATACCTGATTTTCTATGGTTTTTGTTGCAATGCCAGTGGCTATTACTAATATCTCAAGCTCTGACTCAAGATTAGGGTTAACCGTTAGCCCGATAATCACTAGGGCATCGTAGGGGAGTTTTTTGTTTACTGCACGCCTATCTGATTGTATTAACTGAGTTCTATGGTGTTCCTCGCGACTACACTCACAATTGCCGCCAGTGCTTGGTCTATATCATCGAGTAGTGGATGTTGCACCCGTATTCTGCGTGTGGTTTGCAAGACGCTCGATTAATTCATTCACCGATATTTTGTGGGGTGAGCGAGGGCTCAAACTGAGTAAGGGTCACTTGACGCTGAAAATTAGGCTGTATATCTAGTTAATAAGGTATGGCTGGAATAGCGGCATAGTAAGTAATAGAAGGCTGCGACAGAATCTGTCGTAGCAATATGAAAATAGAATTTATGTGGTTAATTCGATTAACTAAGTTCGCCAAGTGTATATGTTCGCGGTATAAAGCAAATGGATTAACACTGCGGCCAAGTGTCAAGATGAAGGAATAAATACAATGGATGTTAAGACGTATCTACAAGCATTGAGTGCTATTTACGCCAACATGAATCAAACATTAGAACTGGATCGTGGCTTATCAAACTCAGTCTTAGATGAAGCCGAAAAACAATTAGGTTTTAAATTTGTTTCTCCGTTAAGGGAGCTTTGGGGATATGCCAATGGCGGCAATGAGTGGAGCACAGTCTTTGCCCGAAAAGATTACTTTTGTCGGTATGATTTTTTGTCATTAGCCTCATCACTTACATATCGTGACCGAATGAAAAAACGGGCACAGCATTACGCTAATTACCACGAGCCAGAAGTGCGGGACCCCAAAATTCAATCGGGGTGGTATCAAGAAGGTTGGCTGCCCTTTGCCCAATTTGGGGGTGGCACATTACTCTTGATTGCAGATCATTCGCCCTCGGCATTAGGCAAAATCGGCCAAGTCATCGCATACACCCATGACCCCGATATGATGGACTTTATCAGCCCAAACCTAAACCAATTTTTTGAGCAATCCTTGGCGCAAATAACGCTATATCCAGTTGAATTAATTGAGGATTAATGATAACAAAAATGTACGACCCATTATTCAACAAACCTAGTGAACTGATTATTGAAGGTGAGCTTCAGGGCAACGATAAGTTACGCATAAAAATGCTCGAAGACGTTTCTTTGATGACACCAGAAACGAAGCATCAAATTCTAAATGCTATGCTCAAAATGCATAAGTACTTTGAAGATTATTGCGGTGACTTAGATATTTCTTTAAATACCATCAATGAAATAGCCACAAATACCCAGCCGTTGTACATTATATTGGATGACACCAGCACAATGGAGACTCGGGCAATTCGTTATCATTACTCCTGCAACTGGGAAACCGATCATGGGGTAGAAGTGATGGTACTCAATGGTAATCAAGTGATTTTTGTGGGCAACTGCGGTTACACCTATGGCGTGTTATTAACCTCCATTGATAGTGCTTTATCCCTTCAAGATGAAGAGCTTAATTTTCTGTGAGTTGCTGACTAAATTTCATTACCGTTATTCCCGCGCAATACTGTGTTACTCAGAAAGGCAATTTTAGCTAGGCATTTTAGCCAGACATCCATATATGATGGCTCTTGTTCAAGTAATTTTAGCCAGTACAGGTGGTAGAGAAACCGAAAGTGCATTATGTTGTTGATTTAGAATGGGTGGCTAGACTTTGGCTGGTAAACCAAGCTAAGGAGCAAAACGTAACAAAGCGTTTAAAATCCTTCGCTTTACTCACTGGAAGTTCAAACTGCTGATTCAGTTTGAAACTCCTTTAACACGGAGTTAACTTCCTATGACACCTGAATATCTAGCCAAACAAGTTGAATTTATTGACTGGCTCTCGGCTGCAAGTCCGATTGAAGGCGTATTGGGTTCTACATATGGATGGGAGTGGCTGCCTACAAGCAGAGATCAAGAGGATCCTTTGAATGGTCCGAAAAAATGTGAGGAAACAAAAGACGCAGAGATGCTTGTGTATAAATCGGCGCTCAGATCTCTGAGAAAAATTGGCCGGTCACATCCTTTGCTTGTGTATGGTCCTCATGATTTTACTGAGAGCTTTAGAGGCGGCGCACTCTTTGCCTTCAAAATGGCAGCGAGAGAAGCAGCTCTCAGACAAAAGGGCGTATGGAGTGAGGTGGCTGAGTTGTATAGCCAAGGCCGATGGCCATGTGGTTTTAAAGAAAATCGTGAATTTGTTGTTTTGTGACTAAAGCTAACGATGCCAAGCATTAGGACAGCTTTTCCGTTGCCTTGAGTTTCTTTAACTGAGATCCGCCATCCCTATCTTTTTTCAGGTTGATTTATCTAAAAGCTGGATTCCAGCCCACAAACATTGCGGGAATGACGGTTAAAGACAGCCTCTAATGAAGCACAGTCTTTTTTACCTTTATCATTAAATCTATTAACAATTCCTCAGTGTCCGTGTAGTTTAGGTAGCTTATAAAAACAACAATAGGCTATCGCTATGACTTTACCCTCTGTATCATTTGCTGCATCAACATCATCATTTGAATTTAAGCCCCTAGTAAACCAATCTCGTTTTTCTAAGACCTTACTCGCGTCGGCCTTAGCCTTAAGCTTTATGGGCACAGGTTTAACCTCAGTGCAAGCGGCGACCAGTGCTATGCCTGATGCGGCTAAGTTGGCGGCGGGTGTGGAGCAAAAGGTGATCGACTGGCGTCGTGATTTGCATCAACACCCTGAGTTGTCTAACCGTGAGTTTCGTACCAGCAAGATTATTGAAAAACATCTGAAATCCTTAGGATTAGAAGTGCAAACGGGTGTTGCACATACGGGCGTGGTGGCCATTTTGAAAGGCGGGAAGCTGAAGGGCGGCAAGCCTGGTCCGTTGATTGCGATTCGAGCAGATATGGATGCACTGCCTGTGACTGAAGTGGTCGATGTGCCTTTTGCCTCTAAGGCGACTGACACTTATCGCGATCAAAAAGTGGGGGTGATGCATGCCTGTGGTCACGATACCCATGTGGCTATGTTGATGGGCGTGGCTGAAAACTTGGTTAAAGTGAAAGACAGTCTAGCGGGGGATGTGATGTTTATCTTCCAACCCGCTGAAGAAGGTGCGCCAGAGGGTGAAGAGGGCGGCGCGGAATTGATGCTCAAAGAAGGGCTGTTTGCTCAGCGCAAACCCGAGCAAGTATTTGGTATGCATGTCACCTCGAGTATGCCGAGTGGCATGGTTGGCCTGCGCAGTGGCCCAGCAATGGCGAGTGAAGACTCTTTTATAATCAAAGTGAAAGGCAGCCAAACCCACGGTTCGCGTCCTTGGAATGGGGTTGATCCTATCGTCGCTGCGGCACAAATTATCACTAACGTGCAAACGATCGTCAGCCGTCAGGTGGATATCACTAAAGCGCCGGCGGTGGTGAGTTTTGGCGCGGTCAATGGCGGTATTCGCTCTAACATTATTCCCGATGAAGTCGAGCTGATTGGCACGATTCGCACCTTCGACCAACCCATGCGCACCGATATTAAAGTGCGTCTAGCGCAAATGGCCGAGCTGTCGGCGAAAACCTTAGGGGCGACTGCCACTACTGAGATCCATCAAGGTTATCCTGTGGTGGTCAACAATCCCGAATTAGTCGCCAGTATGCGGCCTGTGCTTGCGAGTGTGGTGGGCGATAAGATGCTGATTGAACCTGGGTTAATCACAGGTGCCGAAGACTTTGCTTACTATGCCTTAGAAACACCGGGGATGTTTTTCTTCCTTGGGGTTACGCCAAAGGGAACTGACCCTGAAACGGCGGCTAGCAATCATTCCCCGGCATTTTATGTGGATGAAAGCGCGCTAAAAGTGGGCGTTGAGGCCATGACCAAAGTGGCGTTAACGGCGCTCAAAGCCCAATAAGTGGCTAACGTATTATTCCGTAAGCACTGCGGTATAACTTGAGCTTACAAAAAATCGGCGCGGGATACGCTTCCTGCGCTTGATTTGTTAAACAATTTACCTCTATATGTGGATATTTACAGCAAGGAGCGAACAAGATGAAGCGCACGCTATCGGCTCTGGTGTTGGCCATGGGACTTTTGAACCCCCTAAGCCAAGCACAGGCCACCACGGCAGAAGACATTAAGAGTTTCACGCTAGATAACGGCATGAAAATCATGGTGCTAGAAGATGCCTCAATTCCCAATGCCAACATGTATTTATTTTGGAAGGTCGGTTCACGTAACGAAGTGCCCGGCATTACCGGTATTTCGCACTTTTTCGAACACATGATGTTCAACGGTTCGAAAAAGTACGGCCCAAAAATGTTCGACCGTACTATGGAAGCCGCAGGTGGCGCGAACAATGCGTATACCACTGAAGACATGACGGTTTATACCGATTGGTTCCCCGCCAATGCGCTCGAAACTATGTTCGATCTCGAAGCTGACCGCATCGCTAACTTAGATATCAACCAAGCCATGGTCGATAGCGAACGTGGTGTAGTGCAGTCGGAGCGTTCCACTGGCTTAGAAAACTCTAACTGGAATGCTCTCGAAGGCGAAATCAAAGGCGTGGCATTTTTAGCCCACCCTTATTCTTGGTCGGTGATCGGCCATGAGTCGGATATCGCCGCTTGGTCGCTGGAAGATTTAGTCCAGTACCATAAAACCTATTACGCGCCGAACAATGCCGTGGTCGTGATTGCCGGTGATGTAAAGCTTGCCCAAGTAAAAGCCTTGGCAGACAAGTACTTTGCGCCTATTCCGGCACAGACTCCGCCTCAAGCGATTCGCACTGTCGAACCTGAGCAAAAGGGTGAGCGTCGCACCTTTGTACAAAAGGCATCGGTCAGCACACCTAACGTAATGTTGGCGTACCATATTCCGGCGGCAACCCATGCGGATTTTTATGCGCTGGATTTATTAAGCTCGATTCTAAGCCAAGGTAATAGCTCGCGTTTATATCAATCATTGGTTGATAAACAAGTGGCCTTAGAAGCGCAAACCTACATGCCGATGTCGGTCGATCCTAACCTCTTCTATGTGATGGGTGTTGCTACACCTGAGGTGAAAGCCTCGACGCTGGAGCATGCGTTGATTGAACAAATCGATGCGATTGCGACAACGGGTGTTACCCAGCAAGAACTGGATAAAGTTAAAAATATTAAGTTGATGGATTTTTATCGCTCGATGGAAACCATTAATGGTAAGGCTAATACCATAGGCACCTATGAGATGTATTTTGGCAGTTACGACAAGTTATTTAATGCACCTGAAGCCTATAACAAGGTGACGCCTGCGGATATTCAACGAGTTGCCCAAACCTACTTACGTAAATCGAATCGCACTGTGGCTGTGCTGGCGGCAACTGAGGAGTCTTCCCTATGAAATCGACAGCAGTGAAATCACTTAAGATGGCATCACTTGGGAAATCGTCTAAGTTAATGGCCGCATTAGCCCTAGGCACAAGTTTAGCCTTAGCGGGTTGTGCTACGACATCGGCACCAAAACGGGTCGATACTGGCAGCTTTGCGATGCCAAGTTACGATAAGTTTGTGTTAGATAACGGCTTAACTGTGTACTTAATGCCGCAGCGCGAAGTGCCGTTAATTACCTTAAATGCCGTGGTACGCGCTGGTGCAGTGAATGACACCACCGCAGGCGTGGCACAAATGACAGCAGAAGGCTTGCTGTTAGGTGCGGCGGGGAAATCTAAGGCTGATATCGAGCAGCAAGTGGATTTTCTCGGTGCAAGCTTAGTGGCCGAAGCGGATAAGGAAGGCAGTTATCTGAGTGCTGACTTTATGGCGAAGGACATTGACTTGATGCTGGGCTTATTTAGCGCGGCGATGTTAACGCCTGATTTTGATGCCGCCGAGTTCGATAAACTCAAACAGCGCGCGATTGCTGGGCTGCAGCAGGATAAAGAGAGCCCGCGGGCGGTGATTGGTCGTTACTTCGATAAGCTCGTATTTGGTGCACATCCTTATGGTAATGCGGCTTCGGGTAACAGTGATTCGCTTGAACAAGTGACTGTGTCGCAGCTGCGCGCCTTCCATAAGAGTTACTATCAACCTTCCAATACCGCGATAACTGTTGTGGGTGACTTTGATGTGGCGACGATGAAAGCCAAGCTGGCGCAAGCCTTTGGTCAGTGGCAGGGCAGCGAAAAGCTGGTGCAGCCTGATTTAAACCAAGGTTTGCCTCAGTTGAGTGAGGCCAAAGTCTTGCTGGTGGATAAACCCGATGCAATCGAAACTACTTTTGTGATTGGGGGCTTAGGTATTAGTCGTGACAATCCAGACTATGTAGGTTTAACGGTAGTGAACACTATTTTAGGTGGTCGTTTCACCTCTTGGCTTAACGACGAGCTGCGGGTGAACGCGGGGCTAACCTATGGCGCGCGCTCAGGTTTTAGCCCTTATACCGATTCGGGCGTATTCACAATCAGCACTTTCACTAAGACGGAAACCACTCAAGAAGCGATGGATCTAGCCTTAAAAACCTATGCACGTTTATGGGAGAAAGGTGTAGATCAAGCGACTTTAGATTCGGCTAAAGCCTATGTTAAGGGTCAGTTCCCGCCTCAGTTTGAAACCTCAGGTCAGCTGGCAGGGCTCTTATCTGGCATGTATTTGTACGGTTTCGATGATAAGTTTATCAATGAGTTCCAAGCTAAGGTGGATGGTTTGACCTTAGAAGAAACCCAAAGGTTAGTGAAAACTTACTTCCCGCAAAAAGATCTGCAATTTGTGCTGATTGGCAATGCGGCTAAGATTGCACCGATTGCTGCTAAGTACGGCAAAGTGCAAACCGTCGATATTAAAGCCACGGGATTTGGCCAATAAGCCATCATTGCGAGGCTTGATTCAATAAAGAAAAGGTCTGCATAGTGCAGACCTTTTGCTTTTCTGTTCTTGGTGCTAGATGCAGCGTTTATTGTCCACCCGGCTTAGCATAATGGGTCATCCAATCCTTCACTTGGTTATACCAATAGATAGAGTTATTGGGTTTCATAACCCAATGATTTTCATCGGGGAAGTAAATCATCCGTGATTCCACATTGCGAGTTTGCAGGGTGCGGAACAGTTCAAATCCTTGTCCCACAGGTACCCGGTAGTCGAGCTGACCGTGGCTGACTAAGGTCGGAGTGTTAAAGTTAGCTGCAAAGTAATGCGGAGAAATGGCTTTATACAGCTCAGGATTATCCCAGTAGTTGCCAAATCGGGTGCTGTGCACGGCAAAATCCGACGCCATTTGTGAATACATGTCGTAAACCGCAGCGTGGATCAACAAGGCTTTAAAGGGATGTGGTTGGCCTAAAATAATTGAGGTCAGATAACCACCGTAACTTGCGCCACCCGCCACCATGCGGTCGCTGTCTATCCAGCTTTGCTGTTTAAACCAGTCGGCAGCCTTGAGCACATCTTCGAGGGATTTATTCTTCCAATCTGGGTTAATCGCATCGGCAAACGCTTGTCCGAAGCCGCTAGAACCATGGAAGTTTGGCCAAGCAGTGACATATCCCCAAGAGGCGAAGGTTTGTGCGTTCCAACGGTAATGGAAACCGTTAGTAATGGCGTTGTGTGGCCCGCCGTGAACTAGCATAAAGAGTGGATATTTTTTACTGCGATCGAATCCGGGGGGATAGTGAACCCACATTTGAATATCTTGATCTTGATATCCCTTGTAGGTCACTGATTCGTAAGTGCCTAAATCAACATCTTTGAGAATATCGTCATTAAAATTCTCTAGGCGTACCGTCTTACCATTGCGGGGATTAATGCTGACCAAGCGCGCTGGGTGCAAAAAGCTCTCGTTGGTGGCAATCAGTTCACCGTCTTTGCTTATGGCGGGTTGGCCAAAGTCAGTTGCCTCTGTAATGGCTTTGACTTTACCGTTTTTGGCATCGATATGATAAATGCGGTTAGTGGCGGCATCTTCGATGGTGGCATAAAAGCCTTTACTGTCGGGGGTCCAATTAAATTGGCTGACCGAACGATCCCACTCTGGTGTTAGCGTATTAAGTTTACGGCTATCGATATCCAGTAACATCAGCCTTGAAGTATCGGCATAGAAACCGGGGATTTTCTGACGGGTAAAAGCCAACGTTTTGCCATTGGGGCTAAAGCTGGGATCAGCATCAGCGGCTTGATTTTCTGGGGTGATATTCTCTGCTTTACCACTGCCAATCGTCGCAAGGAAAATATCCAGTTTAGGGTCGATACGGTTGTCTGAGCCATAAGTACTGAAGGCAATTAAGCGTTCATTAGGCGAAATATCGTAACTTGAACTGCTTTGGCTCGAGCGTGGTAACTCATGGCCGAGTGCTTGCGTCACGGCTTCGACTTCGCCGCCCGAAGCGGGGAGCCTAAATACATGGGCTTGGCGACGTTCATCTAACCAGTGATCAAACTGAGCGTAGGGCAAAGCGTTCCACTGGCGAGCGGAGACCTTATTGTCTTCGTCGGCTTTTAGTTGGGTCTTCATCTCGTCCCATGTTTGATTTGGGAATATATTGCTGATGAAATACAAATGCTTGCCAACCCATTTAATACCATTTACGCCAGTAGGTATGTCGGTTAAGCGCTGCGCTTCACCCGGACCGTCCATAGGCAATAGGTAGATTTGGCCTGCGTCGTCTTCATTTCGCTCACTCACAAAGGCCAAGGTTTTGCCGTCGGGCGAAAACACGGGCTCGCTCACCTTTAACCCTTTGACTGTAATCGCGCGATTATTTTTACCTTCGCCATCAAAACGCCATAACTGGGTCGAACCTTTATCTTCCTTCAGATCATATTCTGTGACTGGCGCAATAATATGCTCACCAGAGGGCGATACGACTGGGCTACCAATACGCTTAAGTTGCCAGAGCAATTCCACCGAGAGCGGTTTACCCTGCTCCGCAAATGCTGAGCCGAATGGCATCAACAGACAGAGCAATAAGATTCCTGTCTTCTTCACTGTGAGTCTCCTTATCATACATATAGTTATAATGATTTTATTTGTGGTGCAGATTCGAGAGTATAGAAACCGAGCATGAAAGCAAACTGAGTGATAACCCATAGCGGGACGCTTTGTGTAAGCATCTGTGAATAGTTGTCGGCTAATTGTGATTTGTTGATGGCAGAATTACAGGCTAATCTAGGGTGATATTTCGGCTGAGGACTAGGTAGATGCAGAATAAAATCAACCGATTAAGACTATTATGGGGAGTGGCAATTGCACTGAGTGCTGCTATTCCTCTGGCTGCACACGCGGCTAGGGTAAGTTTTAGTGAGTTTTGCCCTCAGTTTACCGGTCAATGGGTGGGCGATGCCGCCAAAGTGGGGGAAGTGCCACGAAAAGTCACAGTCACCGGATTTTGCTCCCATGATAAGCGGCAGCTGTTATTGTCTGTGAGTGTTGGCACGCGTGCGCCCTATAGTGAAACCTGGTGGTTTAGGGAGCAGGGCGAGCAAGTGTTGTTGACCTATTACGATGGCGTGTCCCAAGAGAAGCAGCAGGTCTTTAGCTTATATCGTCAAAATGGCGATTATTCTTTGCTGGGTGAGGGCGTGGTGACTGCTCGGTCTGCGTTAATTCAATTACTGTTCGAGGCAAAGGGGGCGGGTGCTCAAGCTAACGCATGGCAATGGACGCAGAATATTCAATATTTAGACGATGATGTTGATCGCTATCAGCTTTTTCGCGGGATAGAGATGACGCCAGTCGCGCCATCTCCATAGTCGCCAATCCGATTTACCTTCGATAGCGCTTAAAGTGCGCCAGCAAAATCCAGTTGGCGCCATGCTTCATAGCTGATAATTGCCACCGCATTAGACAGATTCAAGCTACGGCTGGTGGCCGCCATGGGGATGCGTAGTCTCTGCTCAGTGGGGATGGATTCGATAATCGCCATCGGTAAACCTCGGGTTTCTGGGCCGAATAGCAGCACATCGTCTTTGGCAAAACTCAGCTCAGTATGCGGGCGACTCCCCTTAGTGGTGCAGGCCATAATGCGCTTGCCAGCCATGGCTTCGAGGAAAGCATCGAAGTCTTTATGGCGAGTCACATTGGTTAAGTCGGCATAGTCCAAACCCGCGCGGCGTAGCTTTTTCTCTTCTAGATCAAAACCTAATGGCTCAATCAAATGCAGCTGGCAGCCATTGTTTGCGCAAAGGCGAATGATATTACCTGTGTTAGGTGCGATTTCTGGCTCATAGAGTGCGATATGGAACATACTGGCCCGCCTGTAGAAAATGACGGCCGATTATACGGCAAACTGTGCCCAAGCGCAGTGTCTGTTGTGGGTGGATTTGGCTAAGTTCATGCAATAGAGGTTGTGATAGGTGGAATTGTTATCTCAAGGCTTGCCTGTTTTATTATCTCAAAGTAATATATCTCAACATCGAGATACTTTTTAAGAAGTCATTATGCCCTTTATTATTGCGTTACTCGCTCCTGTATTTTGGGGGACGACCTATGCGTTAGTGAGTCTCTACTTACATGACATGTCGCCCTACTGGGTAGCCGTGTGGCGTGCCTTGCCTGCGGGGATATTAATGCTGATGCTGCGTCCTCGTTTGCCAACGCTGGTGTGGTCAAAGCTTGGTTTGCTGGCTTTTTGTAATATCGGTGCCTTCTTCACTTTGCTATTTATCGGCGCGTATCGTTTGCCGGGCGCGGTGGCGGGAACCTTAGGGGCTACTCTGCCGCTCATCTTCTTAATACTGGCTTGGCTCATTGATAAAAAACGCCCAGGAATGAAGTGGTTATTATTAGGTTTGATGGGATTAGGTGGGGTCATTTTACTGCTTAACCCTTCGGCGGATCTCGATCCTATCGGCGTACTTTGCATGCTGAGTGCCACGACGTTAATTGCCTTTTCTTCTCGCTGGATGCAAAAGTGGGATGTGGGTGACTTTTTAGTGCTGACCGCGTGGCAGCTATTATTGGGCGGTTTGATGCTGATCCCACTGGCTTGGTTTATGGCAGGGCCACCGCAGCTACCGAGTATGACGCTTGTACCTTCACTGATATGGTTAGTGATTGCCAACACCGCTGTTGCCTATTGGGCTTGGCTGTGGTCTATGCGAAACTTAGGGCCAGAAATCATGGGTATGGTCGCTTTAGTCAACCCTGTGGTTGCCGTATCATTAGGGGTCATGATTGTGGGGGAAACTTTAGATATGCGCCAATGGATGGGAATAGCGGTGATTTTATTGTCACTGTTATTGATGAAGTTACCGCAGAATTTAAGGTTAAATCCATTTAAAAAAGTGCAACCCTAGTCATTATTTTGGGGTGAATGAGGCATAGATGCTAAAACGTTTGGATCTGAATTTACTGCCCGTACTCGAAATCCTACTTGAGGAACAAAGCGTGACCGCTGCAGCTGCGCGGTTGCATTTGAGCCAGTCGGCGGTGAGTAAACAGCTCACACGTCTGAGGGAAGTATTTGATGATCCTTTATTTGAGCGTACCGCCTACGGCCTAAAACCGACACCCAAGGCTTTGTCACTCGCGCCTGAGTTGCGCCAATGCTTACAGCAATTGGCGCAATTTACTCGGCCGGACACCTTCGAACCCGCCTTGAGCCAACGACAGTTTAGAATGCATTTGGTCGAAACCACCTATTCACTGACCTTTCCTCATTTTATGCCCATGTTGCTCACTCAAGCGCCCGGTGTGAGTCTCAATTGCCAAACGTGGCGACTCGATACCATGGACAGATTACTGCGCTGCGACATCGACTTAGCCATAGGTTGCCGCGAGTGGGATGAGCGCTCGCCCATGCATGTGAATAATATTCCCGATGACTTATGCCATGTTGAGTTAGTGCAGGATTATCCCGTGTGTTTGATGCGTCGTGATCATCCGGCGTTAACACAAGAATGGAATTTAGATACCTTCTTGAGTTATCGCCATCTGCAAGTGGCCTTTGGCGGTTTAGAGCATTGGTTGCTGGATGATGTGTTGCAACTCGAGGGCCGTCAGCGGGATATTGCCGTGAATATGACCGACTTTCAGAGTGCTCTCACCCTGTGTGAACAGAGCGATTTGATCCTCTGCGCACCTTCGCGCTATGCCTTGGCTGTGATGAAGTCTTTTGAGCTTCAGTCTTTACCATCACCCATCAAGCTGATCCCCGGTGCGTATTTATTGATGTGGCACAAACACTTCGAACACGACTTGAGCCATAAATGGCTGCGAGAGTTGATTATTAGCCAAGTGCTGCGTTCGATTACACCTCAGTTTTAGGCACTTTTGGTGCGGCTAACCAAGTGATTAATGTGGGCAAGATATTTTGCCCATCTGCTAAGCCTTGCTGATAGACGACGGTTACTTTACCGATATTGCGATCGAGCCGCGATAGGTTAAGTGGTTGCGCTGGGCGGATCACAAAGGCGTTATTATTCGCAACGGCTTGGTTTAACTCGACTAATGCTTGATTATAAACACGATGGCGTTCACTTAGCGCATGGGCAACGGCGGGGTAGCGTTTATAGGTTTTGCGGGCTAACCAATTCATTTTCATCGCGGATTTTTGGTAATGCTGATCTTGAGTCAAGATCACCACTTGGCGTGCATAACCATCTTTGCGTGATTGCGCTAACGGTATCGGTTCGCCGATGCCGCCATCGAGGTAATGGTGTTGGTTAATCACGCTGGGTTTAGACATAAAAGGCAGGCTAGAGGAGGCAATGAGCACGTTGAGTAATTTATCGTGGTCGTTAAAATCAGCCATACCAAAGTAATCGGTGTTTCCTGTATTGCAGTTAAAGGCGCCGACCTTGAATTCGGTATTACTATTTAAAAATGTATCAAAATCAAATGGCAGCAACTCATAAGCCATGCGACGGTAGGTAAAGTCTGTATTGACATAATTACCCGTTGCCAGCCAATGGCGGATGCCCATATAGCGTTTGTCATTGAGATATTGCTGCTGAATGTGGAGATTGCGACCAAATTGGCGGGATACATAGGACGCGGGATAAATGGCACCTGCAGATACCCCAATTACATAGTTGAAGTGAAGTGACTGCTGTAAAAACGCGTCTAATACACCTGCGGTATAAATGGCTCTGAGGCCACCACCTTCCAACACTAAGGCCACATCTTTCATCGAGTTACATCTTTTTATCGGTTTATCACCGCAGAATACCCCAGCGTAGCGCAGAAATGAATGCGTGTAAGGTATCCTCAAGATGCGTGACCAACATCAAGATGATGTGACTTTTTCTTAGTTTTAATTGGTAAGATATTGGTTACGTTATCGTTTACACCATCTTTTTGATGGCCCAGATTAACATGATAGGCTTGGTGAAAATCTGCCTGACTAAAGTATTGGCTAAGTGCATTGAGTGCTTCTTTCACTTTTGCGGGCTGCTTATCTCGCGCCGACGTTACGCTATAAACACTGTAGGTATTGAGTGACCATTCGGGTAATAGGGTGACCAGTTGGCCGCTTTCGAGGTATTTGTGTACTTCAGGTTCGGGCAGGGCGGCAAATCCTAGACCATCGAGTGTGAGTTGAATTAACGCCTGCATATTGTTGACGCTAATTCGCTGGCTTGTCAGTTCAAAACACTCTTGGCTGAAGGCGTGGGTTAAGATATCGCCTTTAGCATAAGTGTGATAGATCCGATTTAATTCAGCTAACTCCGTTGGGTGGCTAAGGTTTTTATGCATTGGCAGATAATTGGGGGAGGCGCACAGTAACATACGCCAATCGGCTAAATGGCGGGCAATTAAGTTGGAATCCGATAAGGGGCCGATGCAAATCGCCAGATCGATACCGTCGTTGACTATATCTATCGGGCCATCTTGCAGCAGTAAATTCAAACTTATCTGTGGATGTGCTGCCAATAGGTAATTAAAAGGTTCGCTTAACAGGCCGCCGCCAAATCCTATAGGCGCGGCAATTTTTAATTCCCCTGATGGAATACCTTTCAAGTTATTAAGTTTCTGCTCCGTGCTTTCGACTATCGCTATGACCTTGCGGCAATTCTCATAGAACAAACTGCCCGCTTCGGTGAGTGTGAGGTTGCGGGTATTGCGGTGGAATAGGCTGATCCCCATGTCCATTTCGAGCTTGGTCACTTGCTGACTTACCGCCGACGAGCTGAGATTTAATTGCTGCGCTGCGGCACTCATTGAGCCCTTTTCTGCGATTGTCGCAAAAACGATCATCCCTTTGATCATGTTTTTATTCATTTTTAAGTAACTCTTACAAGTGAATACCTAAAGTCTAACTTGAGCTGATTGTAACATAGAGATACATTGCCGTATTGAAAATTGTTCTCATTTACAATCTTTGCTCTAATGGAGACTTGTCGGTTATGTTGTTAAGTCGTAAGAAGTACCTCGCTCAAGTGATCACCGCTTTATGTTTGTTGCCCACAGTACCAGTAACAAATGCCCTTGCGGATACCGCGTCAGATAAAGAAAAGATGATGGAAAGAATCGTGGTGACTGCATCGGGATTTGAACAGCAAATTCGCGATGCGCCAGCTTCTATCAGCGTGATCACCCGTGAGGATCTGGATAACCGCTTCTACCGCGACTTAACCGATGCCATGTTAGAAGTGCCCGGCGTAGTGATTACGGGCGGTGCAGACCGTCAGGATATCAGTCTGCGGGGCATGGGTAGCCAATACACGTTAATTTTAGTGGATGGTAAACGCCAATCCTCGCGCGAGACACGGACCAACAGTGACGGCCCAGGCGTTGAAGGCGCTTGGACGCCACCATTGGCTGCTATCGATAGAATTGAGATCGTTCGTGGGCCTATGTCGTCACTTTATGGTTCGGATGCCATTGGTGGGGTAATTAACATTATCACTCGCAAAGTGCCAAACGAGTGGCAGGGTGAGGTGCGACTCGACAGCACTTTGCAGGAAAAATCTGACTCGGGAAATGTGTATCAAGGCAACTTTTTCGTCAACGGTGGTTTGATCAAAGATCTGCTAGGGATGCAACTTTATGGTCAATATACCCAGCGTGAAGAAGATCAAATCTATGGTGGTTACCGAGGTCGCGATGCGACTAACTTGACCGCGAGATTTGCGCTCACACCCAATGAAAATCACGATATCATGTTTGAAGTTGGTACTTCTAACCAAGAACTCGACAGCAGTTTAGGTAAAACCGTCACACCGTTAGCACCGGGCGAAGCCTGTGGTCGTCGCGGTTGCCCTGAATCTTCAACGACAGAATATGAAAACAGCACCTTCTCCCTTTCACATACAGGTCGTTGGGACTTTGGTACTTCGGATAGCTATATCAAGCATGAAGTGTTTGATAATAAAACCCGTAAGATGAAAATCACTAACACGGATGCGCAATCTAGCCTTATCACTACGTTAGGCCAAAGTCATACAGCGACCTTTGGCGCAGCATTCAACCATCAAGATCTCACCGACGAAACAGGTAACCAAGTGAGTGACTTAACTGATATTAGTCGCAAACAATGGTCGGTGTTTTCTGAGGATGAATGGCGCATTGTCGATAACTTTGCTCTGACCATGGGGCTGCGTTTGGATGATGATGAGAACTTTGGTAATCATGTCAGTCCGCGCGTTTATGGCGTGTGGGGATTAACCGACAGCACCACCTTAAAGGGCGGTGTATCAACAGGGTTTAGGGCGCCGAGTTTACGCCAGACAGTGCCCGACTGGGGACAAGTTAGCCGCGGTGGCAACATGTACGGTAATCCAGATTTACAACCTGAAACTTCAGTTAACTACGAGTTAGGTTTGTATTCTGATCTGACCGAGAGCATTACCGCTAGCGCGGGTGTGTTCTATAACGAGTTTAATGACAAGATCACCCGCGTTGCCTGTCCTGCGACTCAATGTACCGATGGTCCAAATCAATTTGGTTCTAATCCGACGACTTATGTGAACGTCGACGAAGCTGTGACCCAAGGGATTGAACTGAGTATCGACTATCGCATTCGCTCAAACTTGAGTTTGACAGGTAACTATACCTATACGGATTCGGAGCAAAAGACAGGTGTTTATAAAGGTAGCCCATTGAATCAATTGCCTAAGCATTTGATCCAAGCGTCTTTCAACTACGAGCCTATTGATAATTTAAGCACTTGGTTGAGGGTGAACTACCGTGGCGAAGAGAGCCAACCGACGACAGGACCTTCATCGAGCAGTTTAATCGCCCCTTCTTATACTCTGCTGGATTTGGGGGCTAACTACCAGTTGAACGATAGCCTGAAATTTAGCGCGGGCATTTATAACGCCTTCGATAAGAAAATTACCCAAGAGGAATACGGTTATATCGAAGATGGCCGCCGTTACTGGTTAGGTATGACTTATAGTTTTTAAATTAAAAATAGCGAGTTATAAAGAAGCCTGCACTTAGCTGGCTTCTTTTTTGATTATTCAAAATTCGGTTTACGAATAAACAGGACGCTGAGATCTTGCTTTGGCGTGAACTGTTTTTGCTGGAATTCAAAGGTGAGTGGGTCAGTTTTTTTAAGCTCACCATCAAAACACAAGCTAATGAGATCTGTGGGCTGGGATTTTTTTAGGGTGAGTTTGAAGTCCTTAATCGACCCTTGCCAGTTATTAGCTGTGACCAAAATATAGCTAAGATGGCTCCATTCGACGCCAATCTCCTGATCTTCACCGTCTTGTTTAATGATAAGGTTGCGCTTCCTAATGCCTTGCTTGGCACTTTCATCTAAACAGGCCAGTTCAGTGTAAGTATCAATAATACTACTGGCAGTATCGGGGATGCCCGTTGAGATGCTTGGCGTGTAGCTATGGCTGATAGCGACAGATTGGCCCGCGGGAAAGGTTTGTTCCCACACAAAGTAATCACTTAGGGTAAAGGTGATTTGTTGGTCCTCATCCAACCATTGTTTGGGGAGCGCGGGTTTGCCCTCGGGGACTTCGGCATATTCGGCAAAGTAAGCGACTTCATCTATCCCCCAACCAAGCTGTTTCAGCTCGGCTGAAATATCGGTTTTATCGGCAAGTTGGGCAACCAGCCTGTGCTGAGTTGGCTGGGTATTACCATTCACTTTAAGGGTGAAATTATCAATGCTGCTGTGATCGGCTGAGCCAAAAAACATCGGTGGCATGGGGAAGGCGATGGGGACGATAAGATCCTGCGAACTGGTGTTGGTAAACACATAATCGACCCTGACTTCGGTCTCGCTGATGAAGAGGGACTCTTTATCCATACTGATATTAGGCTGATATTTCAAGGTAATAGAGCCATTAGCATCGCCAAAACTGCTGTCGTTGGCAGAGGCCGTTTCTCCGTAGACGAGTAAAACTATAGCAAAAAGGGGTATGGCTAAGTGTGCTGACATGTACTTCTTAACTCTAGTTGGATGCTTTAAGTATCAATGGGGAACGATTATTGCGCGCGGGCGAGGTCGATGGCCGCACTTATCGCATTTCGCGCTTGTGGGCTATTTTTCCAGCAAGTAGTGCGCAGCATGCTGGCGACTAAGTTAGCAATATCATCCACTTCGTGTTGGGCGAGTTGTTGTAGCGAGCTGATGCCAATTTCTTCGAAGCGTTTAATTACTGTCGGGCCAACACCTTTGAGTGCTAATAAGGCTTGTTTTTCTTGTTCATTAAAACCCATAACGAATACTCCTTTATTGTTGGGATTGTGCTCAATTAATAGTACTGGGCAAGATTACCTTTAAACCGAGTTAACAAAAAGGCCCTCGAAGGGCCTGTTTAGTCTTTATGAATCAACAATCATCAATAAGTGTTACATATCACAGGGTTTGAGCGGTTTACGCAACTGGGCGCGCACGTTATCCATGCCTGAGTAAAACTCTTTCATCATCAATAGACCCATCATCTTGCCGTTGTCGGTGACGATCAGATTGTCGGGATCTGTTGGGTCGTTTTTGATGGCGCCAATCAGTTTCATTGAGGTCATTTCTTTAAATAAGGCGGTATCTAAATTGACGCCAAAGGTTTCGCGGAAATATTTACGCGATAAACGGCCGGAGAACATGCCCAGCAAAAAGCGATATTGCATCACGTCTTTTTTGCTGTAGTTCTTTTGTTGCTCGACACCCATTTGACCCGCTGCGATGCGTTCTTGGTACTTACGTAGTGAGAAAGTGTTCACATAAAGCGTGTCATTTAAGAAACTAAATGAGCCCGAACCTACCCCTAAGTATTCGTCGTAATCAATAACGTATTCGTCAAATCCTTCGTCATCGGTTTTACCAAATGCCCATGCAGACAATTGATTATATTGACCATTAAGACTGTTTAATATTTGGCGATATTGGTTTGCCATATCCGCTTGCGGCGCAGCTAATTTGCCTTTAACGCTCTTACGGGTTTGATGAGTGATCATCAGCGGATAGGTGGTAATTTGTCTTGGATCTAAGCGTGATGCCATGTCGAGATCGTGTTGGATCACTTCATCGGTTTGGCCGCGGAAACCAAAAATCAGGTCGACGTTGATAATAGGGAACAACTCTTTGGCACCCATGATCTTGTCGAAGGTTTGCTGACCCGTGCCGAATTTATCGAGTCGGTCGGTCATTTTTAAAATATCGTCATTAAAGCTTTGCACGCCGATAGACATGCGATCCACTAAGCCTTTGAGCTGTTTAAAGCCTGGGCTGTCTAAATGCTGCGGATCGGACTCGCAGGAGACTTCTTTAATGCTAGGAAATAGGGTTTTAGCGTGTTCTATGGTACGGGCTAATTCGTCTTCTAATACCGTGGTGGTACCACCACCAATATACATAGATTCAAAGTCATAGCCGAGGGCCTTGACCATTTCCATCTCTTTACGTAATGAGATGAAGTAGGCACGCGCCTTGTCTTCCTTAAACATAAAACGGTGGAAGGTACAGTAAGAGCACAGGGTATGGCAGAAGGGAATATGTGCGTATAGCATATATTTTTTGCCTTCAACCGGTGCTGGCATCATTTCTGCGGAAAGCGTATCGAGGCGAAGATTCTTATCGACATAGTACTGCATGACCCGTTCCATCGAGCCGAGCATCCAGTTAGGGACGGTAATATTCGCTTGATAAGGCGTTGCGATAGCGCCGTTGAGCGTTTGAATAACTGATGACATAACGATTCCTATCTGAGAGTGCTAACCGTAAACACCGAAATTGCTTTAGGTAATTCACGACCACCTAGCGCAATAAGACTACCTCGTATGTAATTGTTAAAACGTGAACTGGTTATAAGTTACGGTTTCCTAACAAGGAAATCACGAGCTTTTTGTTAAGCAGATCATGTTTTAGCGATTGAGAATGCATTTTTATCATGTATTTTTTAGCGGAATTTATTGTAGATTTGCGGGGTTAGCTTACCGCGTCAGTCTAAATGCTGAGATTGAAAATCACCATTCTAGGCATTTTGTTGCTGGCGGATTAGCGCTTGTCTATCCAAGGGACGGCTGTCATCATCCGAACGATAAAAATAACCTCTTGATGTAAAGGGCCCGCTATGTTGGCAAACGTAAACCGCTTCTTCCCGCTGTTGGCACTGATAGGCGCAATGACAGCTTATCTGATGCCGAGTTGGTTTACTGAGCTTAAATCCGCCATAGTGCCGCTGTTGGTGATCATCATGCTATCTATGGGGCTCACTTTAGATCTTCAGGATTTTGCTAATGCCTTCAAACAGAAACGTGCGGTACTCGCAGGACTCGTGCTGCAATTTTCTGTCATGCCGCTCAGTGCATTATTGATCAGCCTGTTATTAGGATTAGATAGGGAACTCACCATAGGCATGGTGCTAGTAGGCAGTGTTGCAGGCGGCACCGCCTCAAACGTGGTCTGTTATTTAGCGAAAGGCGACGTGGCTTTATCGATAACCATGACGGCACTATCAACCTTAGCGGGCGTGGTGTTAACACCACTGATTATTAAGCTGTTGATTGGGGAAATGATCGAGATACCCTTCGCCGATATGCTGCTGAGTTTAGTGAAAATTGTGCTGATCCCTGTCAGCTTTGGCGTGATTATCAATCATTTTTTTAAATCGCTGGTGGCTAAAGTCGCTCCTGCATTGCCACTGATTTCTATCTTGGCAATTGTGATGGCGATTACGATTATCGTGGCGTTAAATGCCAATCAGTTTGATAAAGTTGGCCCCATAATTCTGCTGGCCGTGTTCTTACATAATGGCCTTGGTCTCGCATTAGGCTATTTCTGTTGCCGTTTATTAGGCTTTAACCACACAGTTTGTAAAACTATCTCCATCGAAGTTGGCCTACAAAACTCCGGTCTCGCCACTGCTTTATGTATTAAATTCTTTAGTCCTATTTCTGCCATTCCCAGCGCGATATTTTCGATATGGCATAATTTGTCTGGCGCCATGTTGGCGGGATATTGGGCGAGGGAATCGCAAGATTAAGATGTTGCTGTCGAAAATAGACAATGCCTGTGACCTGAGCAAGCGTGGCCACAGGCTTAAATTGCTGTGACTAATTAACCGGTAATGGGGTCTCGACAGGCATGAGTGTTAGCTGCAAGATATTTTCTTGCCGGCTTAATGCCAGTGGCAGTGTGTAGTTGGGAAAGCGTAATCCGAATACAGCACCTTGTTGTAACAAGTGATACAGCTGATCTGTCATGGTAATCGTTAAACTGGCGCAGCCATGTTCATCGACTCTGCCTTCTAGTGGTAAGGCGATTTTATCAGCTAAGGTTAGATACGCCGCCATACGCCAGTGAGAGTTTTCTCCAATATTGTATGTGCTGCCATGCAGTTGGTTGTAGCCTAAACCACAGGCCTGCAAGCTTAATTGGGTTTTGGCCGCTGTTGGCAACGAAATAATCTGTTGTCGCTGCTGTGCCAGAAACTTACCCCACGTCAGGCGATGAATAACTGAGTCAAGTGAGATGGGAACATACTCATCTTGCTGTTTTAGTGCATTAAAGCGGGCAATGCCCTGTTCCAATTTAGTGAGATCGTCTTCATATTCCAGTTGTGCCTTAAGCAGATTATATGCGGGCGTTTTAGCTTGTTCCATGCCAGCTAACGCTGCTTTCTCGTAGTATACCAGTGCTTGCACTTTATCGGCTTCTGCGCCCAAACCGCGCTCTTCCATGCTGCCTAAATGATAGTTAGCGATGGCAACTTGACGCTTAGCACCTTGTAAAAATGCGGCTTTCGCACCGCTGTAGTCATTTTCATTCAACAGTAGGGCGCCGTAGTTTGTCCACGCCGTACCATCATCTGCTGCCATACCCAATTCTAGCCACTTTATGGCTTGCTGGCGTAACTGCGGGATGTCGAGACTTTCTCTTTCGCTGCCGACACTTTGCATCGCCATTAAGTACGCGCGCAGATACTCGCGTGAGGCATTATCCAGATAGAGGTTATCGGGTTGGAGTTCAAAGGCTTGCCCAAAGTAACTCCCCGCTTGCTGCGCCGCAGTGATTGCTTTCGCTAGATAGAACCTTGAGCTGGGATCTGCCGGACTGTGTGCTCGTCCTAGGTTATATAAGGTCGGTAGCTTAAGACCCTGCGCCAGTGCTTCTTCTAACAAGGGGATGGCCTGCGTTTTGCTATCATTATCCAGCGCCATGCTGCCTAGATTATGGCTGGCACGGGCCGAACCTAAGGCTCTGGCTTGTTCATAGTATTGGCTGGCGGTGGCATTGTCTTGCGTGACGCCACGGCCGAGATGGTAGGCTTTACCCAGTAAGAATAACGCCTCAGCATTGTTCTCTGCTGCTTGCTGCTGTGCTTGTTGCAAGAAAGCGTCGTATTGTTGTTGCTCAAATAACTGTTCCAGCGCGGACTTTTCTGCGGTTGCTGCAAAGCTTACGGTCAACAGTAATAGGAGAGTAGCAATAGTGAATATCTTCATAACATCCTTGTCGTTAAGCGGGTACTTGCAAGCGGTAGTGCGATTGAAGTTGGCTAACATAGTGGTTTGTTATGCTACAAGCAAGCCTTGCGGTTTACCACTGTGTTATGGACAGGCGGATGAATTGCAGCGGTAGCACTGCCGTGTGTTGGCGTTACATGGAAGCCGACGATAGCTAATCGTTGATTAGCTGAGTCCGAAGTTTTTTAGTGGTATTTAATATTGTGGGAGTGGGAGATGGGCAATACGTATCTTCATTGCTGAACTATAGGCTTCACGCCCTTATTATTGGTTTAGCACTGTTGACACTGAATCAATTTAATCATTTTTTGGTAAATAATTTTTCTAAAAATACAGTATTAATAATAGGTTATTTTTCTTGGCTGCGATTTATATTGCAGGTGTGTGACTCGCCTTATATCTCATCTAAAAATCTGACAGCCCAATAATTTTTGTTATTAGGCCGCAGATTTAAAAGCTTTTTTCAGGGAGCCTAAACCTAAAGCTTAAAATGCGAGACCACGCCGACGAGTTGTTCCTTCGTCGCGGCCAAAGAGGTTGCGCTATTGAGGGTGGCTTTACCGCTTTGATTCAGTTCATCGACCATTTCACTAATGGTGGTCAGATTACGGTTTATCACTTCGGTCACAGCGCTTTGTTCTTCTGCTGCGGTGGCAATTTGATTACTGAGCCCATTAATATCGAACACATAAGTGGTCAGGGTATCAAGGTTTTCCGTCACTAGATTGGTGGTATCGGCGGCTTGCTGGCAACTGTGTTTCGTTTGCTCCATTGCGGTTACGGCGGCATTGGCACCAAGATAAAGTTGTTCCAGCATCTGGTTGATTTCTGCGGTACTTGCTTGAGTGCGTGCGGCCAGTGAGCGAACTTCATCGGCGACAACAGCAAAGCCTCGACCTTGTTCACCTGCACGGGCGGCTTCGATGGCTGCATTAAGCGCTAGCAGATTGGTTTGATCGGCAATTTCACCTATTACATTCAAAATCGCGGCGATATGACGGGTATTTTCGTTCATATCATTAATCGCATCAGCAGCGACATCGACTTTAGCGACCAAGGCAATCACAGTGTTGGCAGCTTGTTCAACGGCTTTCTTCGATTTATCCGCTTGCGCATTTGCTTGTTGAGTAAACTGGGCAGCAGATGCTGCATCACCTGCGACATTATGGGCCGTGGCGCTCATTTCAGTCATGGCTGTCACGACTTGGTCGGTTTCAACGGCGTGGATTTGCAGTGCATGATTATTGGCATTTGACTGTACATTCAATTGCCCAATTTGGTCAGACATATGATCCGAGGCTTGGGTAATATCCGAGATAATATGGCGTAGATTATCGATAACGCGATCGAGATCTGTGGCGAGTGAGCAGAGCTCGTTGTCACCCTTAATATTTGTCTTGTGTGTCAGGTCGCCATTGGCTAGGCGTTCTATTACCCGCTTAATGTCATTGACTACCCGGACTAAGCGTTTGCTCATAAAGAGCGCGCTAAGGATCGAGGCGACGATGGCAAATAAAATCAGGCCTAGTAATAGGCTTTCTGCGATAGCAATCTTACTTCCTGCCTGAGCTCCTAACTCATGGTTACGGATAGTGATTAGTGAAACGAGTTGATTGATCTGATCGCTGACTTTAGGGCCGAGTTCACGACGTTCCTGAGTTAATTCAGCTTCTGTTGAGGTGCGTTCAGCAAGCGTAACTTCTTGTCGGTAAAGACGGACATATTGCTCTATCTGTGGCTGTAAAGTCTGAATGTTACGCGCATTTTGCCCCATGAAATTGGTATCAAACTCAGAGAGTTTCGCGACGAGTTGACCAACTTTCTGCTGATGTTCGGTAATGCCTTTTTCATTGTGAACTAACGTCGCTAAACGAATCTCAAAGAATTCAGCACGTATATTGGTAAAGGTTTCAGCTAGTTGGGTATTGTTGACTAAGCGATGGCTAGTTTCACCGAGATCGGTAAAGCTACGATAGGATGAGATACCTATGATGATGAGTAGAATACTCGCGATCACCGAGGGCAAAGCCGTCAGAGTGCTGGTTTTAGCATTATTAAACATAGTGACCTTAAGGATGTAAAACGGATAGAAGAGGTGATGTAATAAAATTACACAATATGGTCATTTTACAGCCTGAAATAAGAGGGCGCAAATTGATGGTTGTTTAAATTACACCGTAAGGCATTGTTTATTAATACTTGTTTTCATATTGTTGCATGTAATCAAACGCTGGGTTGATTATATATTGAGTTGCAAAATAACGTTGAATTCTAACTTATTGTTTTTAATTTATAATTTGTCAAATCTCCTAAATTTCGAAACATAGAAACAACACAGGTATTGCCGCTTGTGAGCGACATCACAGATTGAGTAAATGTTTTAAAATGTATCAATGTTGGCATGAAGAAAAACACCTCGACGCTGCGAGGTGTTTTAATTCAACCGACGGTTTCTTTTATGCGTTGAGACGAGTCAATGATACTAGTCTTTGTATTTCAAGGTGCCGTTAGCTTTGATTTCGTCAAACCACAGGTTGTGATGTTGGCTGGCCCAGTTTTCATCACAGTAGCCTGACACCATACATTCCATACCACCTTCTGACATCACAGTTGCCATGAAGATGTGTACGATAGAGAAAGCACAGATCACGATAGCGCTCACTGAATGCAGTACCAGGGCGATCAAGCTTAATGTACGGCTTGGCTCGAACAGGTTAGGGAAGAGTAATAACATGCCCGAGGCTGAAATGACTAATCCAAACAGGGCAAATGCCCAGAACCACATTTTCTCACCCGCGTTAGCAAAACCTGCATCTGGGTGCTTACCTTTGAACGGACCAAAGTTAATGTAACCGCCTACTACCATGAACCACTTTACGTCGTACATTTTTGGCAGTTGGTTTTTCGCCCATAGGGTGGTCATCAATGCCCAACCTATCATGAAGGGAATCGCCATCACGTCATGGATTTGCTTCGCGCCATAGACGATTGCTTCCCAGATGCCTTCGCCCAACCAAGGTTGGAAGAAGAAGCGACCCGCCAGCAAGGTTAAGCCTGTTAAAATCAACAGTAAGCATGGAATCGCGCCTAACCAGTGGATTGAAACATCAAACTTAGACCAGCGATGCACTAACTTGCCTGAAAAACCATGGTGCAGCTTGGAGATGCCATTCACCTTGATAAATAGGACAAAGATAATGATCATACCGAATAGTGCTGCCATTAAGGCGGGCGCTAACCAGTCGCTACGCAGCTCCAATACTCGTAAATCATAGGTATTGATCGGCTGAGCATGAAACTCACTTTGGGAGGTAGTGTATCCCGTGGCACCATCCTTCAGTTGCGCCCAAATTTGGGCATCAGACTGTTGAACTTGATTCGCCAGTTCATCACCACCATTGGCTATACACACAGCACTAAATAACAGTGCTATGGCTAAACCTATGTGTTTGAACCATTTGTTCATCATACATCCTCTCTCACTTAGTCGCGCCCACCTAGATAGGCGCTAAGCTAAGTCTGTGGACAGATCCTGTTGACCTGAATTAATTCCAAGCCGCGTTTTTAGCACCACGATAAGCCACACGCTCACGGAAGATGCTTGAAACCACTTCGGCATCACCCGCTAACAGGGCTTTAGTAGCACACAGTTCTGCACACATAGGTAGTTTGCCTTCGGCAATACGGTTTGAACCGTATTTTTGGCGCTCTGCATCTGAGTGGTTTTCTTCTGGGCCACCGGCACAGAAGGTACATTTATCCATCTTACCGCGGCTACCAAAGGCACCTTTTTTCGGGAACTGAGGTGCGCCAAATGGACAGGCGTACAGGCAGTAACCGCAACCAATACAGGCATCTTTGTCGTGTAACACTATGCCGTCGTCGGTTCTGTAGAAGCAGTTTGCTGGGCAAACTGCCATACAAGGTGCATCAGAGCAATGCATACAGGCGACAGAGATTGAGGCTTCACCACGTTGACCATCGTTGATCGTCACTACGCGGCGGCGTTGGATACCCCACTCGAGAGCGGAGTCGTTTTCGTTTTTACAGGCAGTGACACAACCGTTACATTCGATGCAGCGCTTGGTATCACACAAAAATTTCATTGTAGCCATAATGGCAATTCTCCTAGCTTAAGCTGCACTTACGCTTTAACAATCTGACAGAGTGATGCCTTGGTTTCCTGCATTTGTGTCACAGGGTCATAACCATAGGTCAGCGCAGTGTTACAAGATTCACCAATAACGTAAGGCACTGTTCCATCTGGATAATTAGGCGCTAAACTTTCTCCGTGCATCACACCCGCAAAGTGATATGGCATAAAGGTAACGCCGGGTTTTACCCTTGGGGTAACCATGGCTTGTACCTTAATACGGCCACCTTCGGCGCCTTCTAACCAGACGTCTTCACCGTTACGAATGCCGCGATCGGCAGCGTCGGCAGGGCTTATCTCAACGAACATTTCCTGTTGAAGTTCAGCCAGCCAAGGGTTGGAGCGAGATTCTTCACCACCACCTTCGTATTCAACCAGACGACCCGATGTCAGTACCAACGGGTACTTGCCGCTCATGTCTTTGTCTTGGATAGACTTATACAGCGTAGGGAGACGGTGTACTTGCATGTCGTCATAGGTTGGGTATTTCGCCACTAAGTCACGACGTGCTGTGTATAACGGTTCACGGTGCACAGGGACTTGGTCAGGGAAAGTCCAAACAATACAACGAGCTTTAGCATTACCAAAGGGGATACAACCGTGCTTGATCGCCACGCGCACTATGCCGCCTGACAAATCTGTTTTCCAGTTTTTACCTTCGGCTTCCGCTTTTTCCTCTGCCGTCAGATCATCCCACCAACCCAATTGTTTGAGCATATCGGCAGTAAATTCTGGGTAACCGTCTTGAATTTCAGCGCCTTTAGAATAAGTGCCATCGGCTAAAATGCTTTGACCCTTATATTCAACACCGTAACGGGCGCGGAAGTTACCACCGCCGTCTTTAACGTGTTTGGCTTGGTTATAGAGGATTTGAGTGCCAGGGTGTTTAGCTTCTGGCGTGCCCCAACATGGCCAAGGTAAACCGTAGGTTTCGCCTTTAGCTGGGCCGCCTGCGGCTTCCAACGTCTTGTTGCTGAAAGTGCCCCAGTTTTGGGTGTGTAACTTGATACGCTCAGGGCTTTGACCTGTCATACCGATAGTCCACATACCGCGGTTGATTTCACGGGTGATTTCTTCAATCACAGGTAAACCATTTTCAATCGCGATGCGTTTAGTGTACTGCTCGGCAATACCCAGTTTTTGGGCCAAACGGTACATGATTTCGATGTCGGTTTTAGACTCGAACAGCGGCTCGATGACTTGCTCACGCCACTGGATAGAACGGCCTGAGTTAGATACTGAACCGTGAGTCTCAAACTGAGTTGCCGCAGGCAGTAGATATACGCCATTCTTACGACGGTGCATAACACCTGCCATCGTTGGGTATGGGTCGACAACGACGACTGTGTCCATCTTGTCTAAGGCATCACGCACTTCACGTTGACGGGTTTCAGTGTTGACCGATTGTCCCCAGAAAAACGCCATACGGATATTATCTTTCTGCGCTAATTTGCTCTTATCTTCTAACACACCATCGTGCCAACGAGAACAAGGGATACCCGGTGTCGTCATTGGATCTTTGCCAAGGTAGGCTGTTTGATCGAAACGACCTTTCACCCATGCCATGTCCAGATCCCAAACATGGGTCCAGTGACTCCATGCTGCTGAGGTCAAACCGTAGTAACCGGGTAAGTTATCAAATAACAAACCTAAGTCAGTTGCGCCTTGTACGTTATCGTGGCCACGGAAAATGTTAGTGCCGCCGCCTGAAACGCCCATGTTGCCCAGTGCTAATTGCAGAATACAATAAGCGCGAGTGTTGGCATTACCCACGTGGTGTTGAGTTCCACCCATACACCAAATCACAGTGCCAGGACGGTTATCAGCCATTAATTTAGCCGCTTGATAAACCTCGGCTTCGCTCACGCCAGTGATGTTTTCGACTTCTTTAGGTGGGAACTTCTTCACTTCAGCACGGATACTTTCCATCTCGAAAACGCGGTGCTTGATAAAGGTTTTATCTTCCCAACCATTTTCAAAAATGTGCCATAACATACCGTAAATAAAAGGAATGTCAGTGCCTGGGCGAATTGCACAATGCAAGTCTGAATGCGCTGCAGTGCGAGAGAAACGTGGGTCAACGACGATGATTTTGGCGTTGTTTCTTTCTTTAGCGATCAGAATATGTTGCATCGAAACGGGATGCGCTTCTGCTGGGTTTGCCCCGATCAGGAAGATGGCATGAGCATTCTGGATATCGTTGAAAGAGTTCGTTTGCGCACCGTAGCCCCAAGTGTTAGCAACACCGGCTACCGTGGTAGAGTGACAAATACGAGCTGAATGGTCGACGTTGTTTGTGCCCCACATAGCCGCTAACTTGCGGTACATGTAACAACCTTCGTTAGAAAACTTAGCGCTACCCATGAAGTACACTGAGTCTGGGCCAGATTCTTTACGAATGTTGAGCATTTGGTCGCCCACTTCGTTAATAGCATCTTCCCAAGAGATTTTTTTCCACTTGCCATCAACCAATTTCATTGGATATTTCAGGCGTTTTTCACCATGACCATGTTCACGCAGTGCAGCACCTTTCGCGCAGTGACCGCCAGCGTTGAATGGGTGGTCAAATGCGGGTTCTTGGCCCGTCCACACACCATTTTGTACTTCGGCATACAGGCCACAACCGACGGCGCAGGCACTACAAATAGTACGTTTGATTTCGATTGGCGCATCATGCGGTACTTCTTTGGCTTCGACACGACGCATCATGCCTGTGCCCATCAGAGATGCTGCGGCAATACCACCAGTAGCGATACCTGCGTGCTTCATAAATTGACGACGGCTGATGCCTAACGCCGGTTTGTCTGCCACTGTGGCAACATTAGACTTGCGAGTTAACTTCATCGCTGACTTCTCCTAGATTAGCTGCGCAAGCTATCGTAATAGCTGCTGATATGCGCAGTTTCGTGGTAACCCTTTGACTCTTTAGTGGTTACCTTGCTGCTCTCGCTGACCTGTGCCACGCTCATGCCGGTTGCGGCAATGGCGGCACCCGCTACGCTGCCGACGGTGAGCGCTTTGAGCAAAGATCGGCGAGATAAATCGCTGGGTTGCTGCTTCATGCTGACTCCTGAAATTAGGGTTTAGTTTTTGAGATCGCACGGCTTTTTGTGGGGTTCATCTTGTTATCAAAAAGTGAAGATTAGCGGCGGAAAAGATAATGAAATCATCTTGTTTACCATCAATCATCGCGCGTGACGGCAATATAGTAGGAAAGGGTTGAGTAGGAATTGATCTAGGACAGTTTGCAGCCCTGAAATCGGCGGCCGTTCTCTTAAAGCGTTAACTCGCTCATAGTTTAGTGAACTACTAGGGAAGAGGGCGTTGGCGGATTTTTGTATCTCGCTGTTTCAGTTGTTAATTTTTTGTACTGTTGAATTAATGCGAGGGGTATCAGTGCGAATAAAAAACACCCCGCGAGGCGGGGTGTTTTGAGGATGTAAAAGCTGCGGTTTAACTTAGTCTTTATACTTTAAGCTGCCGTTGGCTTTGATTTCGTCATACCAGAGATTATGGTGTTGGATTGCCCAGTTTTCATCACAATAGCCTGACTTCATACACTCCATACCGCCTTCGCTCAGTACGGTCGCCATCCAAATATGCACTATAGTAAAGGCAATCAAGATAATGGCGCTGATAGAGTGGATCAGCAGCGCGCCCATAGAGGCTTCGCGGGGTAAATCTAAGCCTGGTAATACCAACATGATGCCAGATACGCTGATGAATAAACCAAACAACATCAGGGTCCAGAACCACATTTTTTCACCGGCGTTAGCGAAACCACTGTCAGGGTGCTTACCTTTGAACGGGCCAAAGTTGATATAACCACCTACCACTAAAAACCATTTCAAATCATACATCTTGAAGGTTTGTAACGGCATCCATTTCACCACACATACAGCCCAAGCCGCGATAAAAATGGGACCTGCCCAATCGTGGATTGTTTTGCTGCCATAGATCAATGGCGCCCAAAGGTCGGGGCCTAACATTGGCTGTATGACATGCTTACCTAACATTATGGTTAGACCGGTAAACATCAGTGCCAGACAGCTGCTCGCCATGATCCAATGGATCCACAGATCCGCCTTTGACCAGCGCGAAACCATCTTGCCTGAAAAGCCATGACTCAGTTTTGATGGACCATTCACCAGATAAAATAATAAGAAAGCACCAAACACACCTACCACGGCTAGCGCCATGACTGGGGTTAAGTATTCATTTCTCAGTTCTTTACCTTGGTTACCGGCAACGTTAATCAACACCCCAGTATCTATCCCTTTGGCAGTGGTATAGCCGGCATCGCCTGCTTTTACTGCTCGCCAAAGATCGGCATCGCTGGTTTGCGCTTTCGCCTGTTGTTGACTCGATTGCTGATCACTTGCGTGTACTGGGTTTGAGCTCATGACTGAACCTAATCCCAATCCCATGACGAGCACCAACAGAGCAAACAGACTGCGCAGTGATTTGTTTAACTGTTTGTTTAACATTTTCACTCCTTGCCAGAGGTTAGGGATTTCTCCCTAACCCTCGCTCTGCTTAGTTAATCTCACCTGTCTTGGGGTTGTAACCCCAAATCACGTTAGGATTGCCTCGAGAGGCCATACGTTGACGGTAAATGTTTGATACCACTTCCGCATCACCTGCGAGCAGCGCTTTAGTAGAACAAAGCTCTGCACACATAGGTAACTTGCCCTCAGCAATACGGTTGGCACCGTATTTTTTACGCTCGGCTTCGGAGAAGGTTTCTTCTGGGCCACCGGCACAGAAAGTACACTTGTCCATCTTGCCACGACTACCAAAGGCAGTCTTTTTCGGGAATTGCGGTGCACCAAATGGACAAGCATAGAAGCAATAACCACAACCGATACAAGTATCTTTGTTGTGTAGCACTATGCCGTCTTCGGTGCGGTAGAAACAATCTGCCGGACATACGGCCATGCAGGGAGCATCAGTACAGTGCATACAAGCCACTGAAATTGAGGCTTCGCCAGGTAGACCATCGTTGATCGTCACCACGCGGCGACGTTGAATTCCCCACTCGAGAGCGGAGTCGTTTTCGTTCTTACATGCAGTGACGCAACCGTTACACTCGATGCAGCGCTTGGTGTCACACAGAAATTTCATGACTGCCATAATGGCTTATCTCCTCATCAAGTAGGTTAGGCTTTGCTGATTTGGCATAGGCTGGACTTAGTTTCTTGCATCTGAGTCACAACGTCGTAGCCATAAGTTAAAATAGTGTTTGCAGATTCGCCTATCACGTAAGGCACAGTGCCTTCTGGATAGTTTTTCGCTAGGCTTTCGCCTTCAAACACCCCAGCAAAGTGGTATGGCATAAAACATTCACCGGCAATAACGCGCGGTGTCACCATAGCCTTAACCGTGATTTTGGCGCCTTCTGGACCATGAACAAAAACATTGTCACCGTCGCGAATACCGCGATCCGCTGCATCAGCAGGGTTCATTTCGATGAACATTTCTTGTTGTAGTTCAGCTAACCAAGGGTTAGAACGGGATTCTTCACCACCACCTTCATATTCCACTAGGCGGCCTGATGTGAGTGCCAATGGGAAGTCTTTAGCAAAATCCTTGTCTTGAATTGACTTATACAGTGTCGGTAAGCGTGCAACCATACGATCTTCGTATGTGGGGTATTTAGCGACTAAGTCACGACGAGGCGTGTAAAGTGGTTCGCGGTGGCGTGGAATATCGTCTGGGAATGTCCATACAATACAACGAGCTTTGGCGTTACCGTAAGGGATACAGCCGTGCTTGATAGCAACACGTTGGATACCGCCGGAAATGTCAGTTTTCCAGTTTTTGCCTTCGGCGTGTTTTTTCTCGTTTTCGGTCAGGTCATCCCACCAACCTAATTGCTTAAGCATATCGGCGGTAAATTCAGGATAGCCATCTTGGATCTCACTGCCTTTAGAGTAAGTACCTTCGGCAAGAATATTATTGCCTTCATGTTCCACACCATAGCGAGCACGGAAGTTACCGCCACCGTCTTTCACATGTTTGGCTTCGTTATACAGAATCTGGGTACCAGGATGTTTCATCTCTGGTGTGCCCCAACAAGGCCAAGGTAAGCCGTAGGTTTCGCCTTTGGCTGGACCGCCAGGGGCTTCTAGGCTGTCAGCATCAAAAGTACCCCAGTTTTCTTGGTGCATTTTTAAACGCTCTGGGCTTTGTCCGGTATAACCGATAGTCCACATACCTGTGTTAAATTCGCGGGTAATATCTTCAATCAAAGGCTCTTCACCATTGACTTTAATATGCTTGAATAGCTCTTTATCTATACCCACTTTTTTGGCGAGTTTGTACATGATCACATGATCAGGCAGGGATTCGAACAGGGGTTCTATGACCTTAGAACGCCATTGTACTGAGCGGTTAGTCGCAGAGATTGAACCGTAGGTTTCAAACTGGGTTGCCGCAGGAAGTAAATAAACCCCATCTTGACGTTGGTGCATAACACCCGCCATGGTTGGGAATGGATCGACAACGACGACGGTGTCCATTTTGTTTAAGGCTTCACGCACTTCACGGCCACGGGTTTCAGTGTTGACCGATTGTCCCCAGAAGAACGCCAGACGAATATTGTCTTTTTGCGCTATCTTGGTTTTATCTTCTAACACGCCATCGTGCCAGCGCGAACAAGGAATACCCGCAGAGGTTTGCGGTTTTTGTCCTAGATATTCGCCTTGATCGAAACGGCTCGCTACCCAATTAGGGTCGAGATCCCACACATTATTCCAATGGGCCCAAGCGCCAGTCGTTAAACCGTAGTAACCCGGTAAGTTATCAAATAACAAACCAAAGTCGGTTGCGCCTTGCACGTTATCATGGCCACGGAAAATGTTAGTGCCGCCGCCAGGTACACCCATGTTGCCAAGTGCTAACTGTAAAAGACAGTAGGAGCGAGTGTTCGAGTTACCCACGTGATGCTGAGTACCACCCATACACCAAATAATGGTGCCGGGTTTGGTTTCAGCCATCATTTTGGCGACGCGGTACATCTGCGCTTTTGGTACACCCGCAACCAGTTCAACTTCTTCTGGGGGGTATTTTTTCACTTCTTCGCGGATACGATCCATGCCATAGACACGGTGTTTGATAAACTCTTTATCTTCCCAGCCGTTTTCAAATATGTGCCATAACAGGCCATAAATGAAGGGGATGTCTGTGCCAGGACGGATATGCACGTACTCGTCAGATTTCGCTGCAGTACGGGTGAAACGTGGATCAACAACGATGATTTTGGCACCGCGTTCTTTACCAATCAAAATATGCTGCATGGCAACAGGATGCGCTTCACTGGGGTTTGCCCCAATAAACATGATGCACTTAGAGTTGCGAATATCGTTGATTGAGTTGGTTTGCGCACCGTAGCCCCAAGTGTTAGCAACACCGGCTACCGTGGTAGAGTGACAAATACGTGCAGAATGGTCGACGTTGTTCGTACCCCACAGTGCCGCAAATTTGCGATATAAATAAGCTTGTTCGTTAGAGAACTTAGCGCTACCCATAAAGTAGACTGAATCTGGGCCTGACTCTTGACGAATTGAAGCCATTTTATCGCCGACTTCATTAATCGCTTGATCCCAAGAGATCTTTTTCCATTTTCCGCCTTCTAACTTCATGGGGTATTTCAGGCGTTTTTCGCCGTGACCATGTTCACGCAGTGCAGCACCTTTCGCACAGTGACCGCCAGCGTTGAACGGGTGATCGAATGCGGGTTCTTGACCCGTCCATACACCATTTTGTACTTCTGCATACACACCACAACCTACGGCACAGTGAGAACAGATGGTACGTTTGACTTCGGTGGGAACATTATGGCCAATATCTTCTTGGGCCTGTGCTTTACGCATCATGCCTGTGCCAAGCATGGACGCCGCAGCGATCCCTCCTGTGGCAAGACTTGCCGATTTTAAGAATTGACGACGATTGAGACCCAGTGCTGGCGCTTTAGCTTCGACAACCTGGTCTGTTTTGCGGGTTAATCGCATCACACACTCTCCTCTATTTTAGTTTTAAAGCGACGCATAATAGCTACGAATATGGTCGGTTTCGCGGTAGTTCTCACTTTTAGGCTCTGTGGTCGCTGCCGTTTTTGTCGAAGCTAACGCTTGACTACTCACCGTGACCACTGCGCCTGCCGCACTGCCGAGTGCCAATGCTTTAAGCAATTGACGACGGCCCATGTCGGAAGCTGGCTTCTTCATAGTGTCTCCTTGTGTTACTGGATAAGGTGGTACAAACGGCTACCACCTCGGTTATTGTGGAAGCCTAAGCTTCCGTTATTGTTGCTAAGGTGAACATTAATCTCACCTTCGTAGTTTGAACTCATCTCTAACATTTACATTTAGCACGCACATGCCGCGCTATCACTCAGTTTAGTCTTAGTTCATTAACTCTACTGGTTTTGCTAAATCGCTGGTGGCTGGCTGTAAGTCTGCGCTGCCTGGGCAATTGACTGGAATATCTAAGCTTAATTGCTCAAAAGCACTGGCTTCCATTGCAAAAAAAGCTTTTGCTAGCTGTGCAACCGTGGCGTAAAACGCCGCACTTGGCGCTTTGGCTAAATTGTCGCAAAAACGGCCAATCCAGCTGCCGATATGGCGTTGGTAAAAAGCCAATTGGCGATAACTTGGCGCTTCTAAAATCAGGGTTCCCATCACTTCACACAGGGCTGCAACGTGATCTTCGGGTTCCTTGACGTTGTCTTCGCGTTCAAACCCTAGTTGCATTAAGTCTTGGCGTAGCAATGCCAGTGGTTTATCCATCAATGAGCCCGTCATAAACCAGCTGCCGTAGGGCAGGATCTCACCGCAACCTACACCGAGGAAGAGGGCAAAATACTCGTCTTCTAGTTGTGCGCTGTTGAACTGCTGTGCGGCGAGTTGGAGTGATAACCAAGCTTTAGTCATCTCGTTGTCTTCATTGGCATCAATTTCAAGATTGGCCAAAAAGTGTAGCAGTTCAGGGCTTGGCTGACGGCGCAATAGGGCGGCTAACAGTTGATAGATATCGGCTCTCAACTGATCGTTTTCTGAAACTTGTCTTACTGATTCGGTCATAGCGGATCTCTTATCGCAGTTGCTTTTCAGGATCTTGAAGAATGTCTTCAAACATGTCTTTTACCCGGCAGTCTCCACACATTTTCAAGCGTTCAATATTGGCAGAAAATGCGCTGTGCGCGCCGACCATATCCAGCATCCGATGCACCATAGATTGGGTCGCAAAAGGAGAGCCGCAGCGAATACATTCGAAGGGGGCTTCTTCTTTCAGGGTGTGTTGTTGCTGACGGGCAGCTTTATCAAAGTTAATTTGTGGCGTAAGGCTTATCACTTTTTCAGGACACGCTGCCTCACATAAACCGCATTGCACGCAGTTTTGCTCGATGAAGTGTAGTGCAGGTTTGTCGCCACCATCTTGTAATGCCATCGTGGGACAAATTGCCACGCAGGACATGCACATAGTGCACTTTTCGACATTCACGCTGACTTTGCCAAAGGGAATGTTGTTGAGGCTAAGGCAAGTATCGATTTCACCCGCTTGGCTATTGAGGTGATCTATCGCTTCAAATAGCGTATTGCGTTTAGTGGTTGAAGCAAATGCAGCGGGCACGATCACGGGCCAATCTAAGCTGATATCGAGCATCGCATCTAAATCGGCAAGCATGTTTGGGTCGATGAGGCTGATACGTTGCGGCTGGCCCATCTCATCTAAAATACTGTTGGCTAACGAAAGCTCGCCTTTAAGCATTTGTGTAAGAGTTGGCGCCGTGGCGTCGGTATTGAGGATCAGCACTTGGCGTGCGCCCCATGCGAGTACCGACAGCCAATGATCTAAGCTAGCAACAGTAATTTCTTCTAGGGCGACGGGGATAATATCACCCGCTAGATCGTCGGTAATAAAGTCGGCGCCGACGGCATTATCGTGGAACAAAATCACCGGTGCGGTTTGGGCTTGCTCGCGGAAACGACTAACGACTTTGTTCAGATATGAATGTAAAGCCTGCGGCGTCGGTAAATCGTAACTGATGGCACCCGTTGGGCAAGCGCTGGTACAACTGCCCGCGCCGTGGCAAAGGTATGGGTCGATTTCAATTTTCTTCGCCACGCTACTAATCGCATCGGCTGGGCAAAAGTTAAGGCAACGATTACAACCATTGATGCCATTGCGGTCATGGGCACAAATATCTGGGTTGATTTTGACGTAGCGAGGCTTGTCGAATTGGCCGACGAGATCGGGAATTTGAGCGAGGGCATCTTCGAGTTTCTCAGTGTCTTGACCGACATAGAAATAACCGGGTGGCAGCATTTCTAAGTTCAAACAAGCTGTGCTGCTCAAATCGAGCACGATATCGAAATGGGGTTTACGAATCGACACTAAACTGAGTTCGGCCGCGCCATCTTGATGTTCAACACTGACTTGGAATTGGCCTAAAAAGCCTTTTACGCCAATGAGTTTGTTGTAGTAACTTTCGACATCGGTTGCCGCCGCCATCACACGCTCAAGGTGCGCTTCGTCTTGGCTGGTAATGGCTTCATTGGCTAAAATCACGCGATGGGCCATAGTGGACAATTTGTCCGCGGCGAGGCGAGCCAGATCTTCTGGGCCGATAATAAGGACATTGCCTTCGGTGGTGTAGCTGACGGTTGGCGGGATCAGATTCTGCAACATCTGAGTTTGCGCTAACACCTGTTGCCGCGCTTGTTTTAACGCTTCTTGGGTTTGATTGGTCATCAAATGAGTGCTCACATTGCGTTCCTGAACAGTACTTTGGCTGTTTCTTGTTTTACTGTATCTGGGCAGATTTAGGCGGCTGGTAATAAGTAAGTCATTGCCTTTTCTGCTTTTATCTAAGCTTTTTTATGCCTTAGTACAGCAATTCACATACCAAAGTTACGGACATTAAAATTAGCTAAACTGACGTTAAACAACTCGGGTTTGGACCTGAGCCGAGGGCTCTGGTGCATTTTGGGGTAGGTCATCAATCTCCCCATCCAAATTGTCCGCTATCGGCTCTGCTGCCAATTCGGTGTCGACTGCTTGAGTCGTGGTTTCGCTTACATCAAGACTAGCGGATGGATTAGTTTCTGCAGCTTGTTTAGCTAAGGTTAATTCTTCATCCGGCGTTTCGCTGTCTTTGGTGATGTAGCGGAAGACTTTTTGCGCTAATTCTGCTGAAACTTCGGCGCTGAGTTTGGGCTGATTACTGTAATCGAGCGCATATTCCAAAAGCCCATCTATCTCGTTGAAATGCGGTTGTTTCCACAGCGCTCTCAGTGCCGCAGATTTCGCCGCCGGATCAACATTCGCGCCCATAAAACTCGCAAAGCTACCGCCAATTTCAATTTCGTCAGGATTAGGTAAATCCGCCGCAGTGAGCATGCGATTCGGATCGTCATGCTCGGCAGTATTAGGTTCAATGGCTGACTCTGTGGGTTGAAGCTGCTCAACTGCCATAGTGGGCTCGGTTACGATGGTCTCCTGAGGTGTGATTTCCCCGTCAGCTCGCGCTTCCTCTGCTGCAACTTGTTCGCGCCGTTGGTTCCAGCGACTCAGTAGCCCGCCTGTTTTTTGTATGGATTCAGCCATTAGTCCCTCCGCAATGGATCGTGACTCGGGCCTTGATTATTACGGCCATCGACATGTTTACGGCGATGAGCGGCAATTTCGACTTCACCATATTGGGTGATAAAGGCTTCAATCCAACAAGCGATAGCTTTTGGCATCAATAAGTTGAGGACAGGGGTATTGCCCTCAAGACAACCCGCCGCGACATTCTGATCCGCCGATAATGCCGCCGGTATCCAAGTGCCATCGGCCGTTTCATCACATACTAAATACAGCATGGCGTTATCTAAATCGAGATTGAGGCGATAGCTGGCGCGTTCGTCTTTGTGCAGTTCGAGTAGCACTAAGGTTGCATCGTCTGGGGCTTGATGGGTGGCGGGAAGTAGGTGATCAATTTCCCATTGTACTGAGGTCCAGCGGCCAACTTGCTTCTCTACTTTCTTGAGTGAAACGTACATAGGCCAAACACTAGTTGTATGTTGCATTGTCTCTCCGTCTCAGCCGTGTTGATGGACAAACCGTAGAGTGAACGGTTCGGTTTTACCAACAAATTGCGATAAAAGGTCACTGCAATATTGGTGCCAGTAAACATAGTGGATTAGTTTGAGCTAGATCATCAAAAACACCCTATAAATTGGACATTTTGTCCAGTGCAGGATTTTGTTTGGGACATAAAAGGGCTAATGAAAAATCAGCATTGCGGCAGATCACGCATTTAACCCCAATTTTTATGTCTAGGTATAAATATTGCTATGCTCTGGCCATGACTCGTTAAGCGGTAACATTATGATCTCTGAAAATATCACTATTCCTGATAACAACATGAGCACAGATAGCGAAATAGCGGCAGCCAATCCTTCTCAAAAAACTCAGCATCAGTGTTCTTTTGTGAGAACTCAAGTGGAAGTACCGCTAACCATTGCTGTAAAAGCAGTGAATGAAGCCGGGGAAGTGTTGGATAAATTTGTCGCCTGCGAACGTCCGCTTACCGTGTATTTGAACTGGCGACCAATAGTGACACTTATGACCCTAGGGGCGAAACCTGAGTCACTGGCGTTAGGTTATCTTAAGAACCAAGGCTTTATTTCGGATGTCAGTCTATTGGACTCGGTTATTGTCGATTGGGATGTTAGTTCTGCAGCCGTGGTTACCCGTGAACAAACCGCCGATCTGGATGAGAAACTCTCCGAAAAAACGGTGACATCAGGCTGTGGTCAAGGCACGGTTTATGGCAGTTTTATGCAAGATTTAGACGGCATCAATTTACCAACGCCAAGTCTTAAGCAAAGCACCCTTTATAGCTTATTGAAAAATATCAACGAATATAATGAAACCTATAAAAATGCGGGTGCTGTACACGGTTGTGGCTTGTGCGAAGACGATAAAATTATGGCTTTCGTCGAGGATGTTGGCCGTCATAATGCCGTAGATACTTTGGCTGGGGATATGTGGCTGACTCAGGATCGCGGCGATAATAAGATATTTTATACCACTGGCCGCTTAACTTCGGAAATGGTGATTAAAGTCGCCAAAATGGGGATCCCTATATTGCTATCACGCAGTGGCGTGACTCAGATGGGCTTAGCACTAGCGCAGCAGTTGGGTATTACTATTATTGCCCGCGCTAAAGGTCGTCACTTTTTGGTGTACCACGGTAGTGAAAATCTGCAGTTTGATGCCAATACGGCTCCTTAGCCTCAAGTAAGCTAAGACTTACATGCAGTAACGAAGAATAAGACAAGGAAACAAGATGACGTCTGCCAGTGAATTGGTCTACATGAGCGCGAAGCAAGTGGCTGAGTATTTAGATCTTAATGAGAAAAAAGTCTACGCCATGGCTAATGACAGAATTCTCCCCGCCACTAAAATCACCGGTAAATGGCTATTTCCGAAAGTGTTAATCGACCGTTGGGTAATGGATTCTTGCCACAGTGGCATGCTGACCGACCGTTTATTGATCACTGGTAGTGACGATCCACTATTATCTATGCTGGTGGCGCGTTTGATGGCGCAAGTTGGTAGCCGTGAGTTGATAAGCTACAGCGCAACAGGTTCACGCTTAGGGTTAGAGTTGCTTGCTAAAGGTTATGCCGATGTGTGCACCTTACACTGGGGTAGCATGGAGGATAGAAATATTCGCCACCCAGCTTTACTTAAAGGTTATAACAACCATCAACAATGGATCATGGTGCATGGTTACTCCCGTCAGCAAGGGTTGATCATGCGTGCCGATATGCACCACAGATGCCAAGAAGAAGATAAAGTCGTGAACTTGCCTTGGCGTTGGGTGAGTCGTCAGGGGGGCGCAGGTAGCCAACAGCACTTAGAGCATTGGTTGTTAAAGCAAGGTGCTCGCTTAGATCAACTTAATGTTGTGCTAACTGCCTATAGTGAACGCGAGTTGGCGGGTTATATCGCTAGGGGGGATGCCGATATTGGTTTTGGTTGTCAATCTGTGGCTTTGGAAAGTGGTTTAAGTTTCGTGCCGCTGATTAAAGAGTCTTTTGATTTCGTTATGCCGCAAAGCATTTACTTCCGTCGTCAACTTCAACAACTTTTTACTATGTTGGCGAGCGGTCACTCGAGGCAAATGGCGGCACTACTTGGTGGCTATGATCTTACAGACTGCGGACAATTGCTATGGAGTGCGAGCTAATCCACTCAACTCGGTAATGGATTAAGGTGAATAGAGTTGAATGGTCTCTAAACTACTTATTACTGCTACTACTATATGCTGATATCTAATGTAGCCAGCTGCTAACGAATAAGTATCAAAGAGACCCTCTTTATATTGCTGATTACGTTGTTTCGACTTTCTATGGTGGGTTGATGGGAGGCAACTACTATATATAGGTAAAGTATCTTCATCGCCAAATACACTCAGAGTGTCTTCTTCTTTTGTTCCCCGTCATTCTCCCATAAACGACTCCATATAAAAGTGGAAGGTGAGATATTCCGGTTCGAGCAGCCGTTATTCTCATTTAAATCTGATAGCACTCATGCTCATGATCCCTTTGTCTTGATACTGTACGCTGGTTATCAATTGGGCCAAATTACAGATAAAGCGCTATTTTGTGGATAACTTTGGGGGTAAGTGGTGGATATGGTGTGGCTAGATTGGATAATTAGAATTAACTGCAAATTTCCTTAAAATAGGGGTTGCACAAAAAGTTTCACTGCCTATAATGCGCATCCACTGACACGGCAGGCAGCGAAAGCCAGCTGACGAGTTAAGTTRAATTGAGTCGCTTTTAAGCACTTAATTCAATCGTAGCAAGAAGTTGTAAAAACTCCTTGACGCGAAACGGGAAATGCGTAAAATACGCAGCCCTAGCCAACTGGAAGCGTTCGACGCTCAGTGTGGTACTCACCTTCTCTTACGAGGTTGAGTTGCTCTTTAACAAGATAAAACAAGAAATCTGTGTGGACACTCACAGGTGTTGAGTTAATCGAAACTGCTTAGCCTTCGGGTTGGCAGTCAAAAATT
>NZ_JAKKSG010000019.1:0-106432 GCF_025653545.1 Shewanella sp. SW1
GGGAAATCTGTTATTCCAAGGCGCCGCTATAAGAATACACCTCAAGAAAGAGTCGATTGGTGCTTATATCGGTATCGACATTTAGTGGAGAATGCTTTTGGAAGAATTAAGCACTATCGAGCAATATCAACAAGATATGACAAGCTAGCAAGAAATTACGCCAGTATGGTGTCACTGGCGTTTATGTTAATGTGGCTGCCGATGTATTGCTGAACAACATTTGTACAGCAAAGATCAACAGACCCTAGCCAAATAGTGACATTATTTAAATAAAGCGATTTACAACATCTAGATCACAAAATCACTCAGTTTTGTATTGTAGAAAAGAAACAGGTCAGAAGTCGCAATACTGAATGAGTAAAATAGTAGGCTTGGGCCTGACCAATCTATAGCTGTAGTGATACTAGATTAAGAATCATGAAATGTGGGTGTAGAAGTTATAAAGCAAAAAAGCCCTGACATCAGTCAGGGCTTTTCTGTTTTTTGGTACCCGAGGCCAGACTTGAACTGGCACGCTGTTACCAGCGAGGGATTTTAAATCCCTTGTGTCTACCGATTCCACCACTCGGGCAAACTCTTTATATTAACGACGGGAATCGTGTCATTAATACTTTAATCTATGGAGGCGCGACCCGGAGTCGAACCGAGATCGACGGATTTGCAATCCGCAGCATAGCCATTCTGCCATCGCGCCCAAACTGCCAAATTTATTAAAATTTGGAGCGACATATCGGGTTCGAACCGATGACCTATACCTTGGCAAGGTATCGCTCTACCAACTGAGCTAATGTCGCCTATCATTGCGCTTAATCATTTGAACTCATGCTCGGCATGCTTTCCCCTGACTGCGGATTGGCATTCTACCGATTTAGACCTCAGAGTCAATCAACAATTTTTAAAAAATGATCTAAGCCGCATCGTTTGCCCAATAAACCGCCACACCTCAGTAAAGTTGATGTTTCATTCATCAATTTAGGCTTTTTACCGATACTAATGCCGATGCTACCGCTAATTAAACGCGGCAGATAAACAGGGGATCATGGTGAGTTATGGAGTCGAGTCCAATAAAATTGTAGAAGTATAGAAAAACAAAAGCGCCCTATTGGGCGCTTTATTCAAAGGTTAGGCAAAGTTATTAATCACTCAAGCAAAAACTACGTGGGCAATTTACGCAGGTAGTGATAGCGTCGTTAAACCTAACATAGTTTGCATTACGCCAACCACTTGGCAACTGTAACCAAATTCGTTGTCATACCATACATAAAGAATGGCACGCTTGCCTTCTGCAATAGTCGCTTGTGAATCAACCACACCCGCGTAGCGAGAACCCACTAAATCGCTCGATACAATCTCAGTAGAGTCTGTGTAGTCAATTTGATTTTGCAGTGGTGATTGTAGCGCCGTATCTTTCAGATACTCGTTAAGCTCATCTTTACTGGTTTCAGCATTCAGGTTCATGCTGATGATCGCCATAGAGACGTTAGGCGTCGGCACACGAATCGCGTTACCTGTTAACTTACCAGCTAATGCAGGTAAAGCTTTAGCAACCGCTTTTGCTGCACCCGTTTCAGTGATCACCATGTTTAATGGTGCACTACGGCCACGACGGTCAGCAGTATGATAGTTATCAATCAGGTTTTGATCGTTAGTATAAGAATGAATCGTTTCAACGTGACCATTCTCGATACCATATTTATCATTCACAGCTTTCAGTACTGGCGTAATAGCATTGGTGGTACAACTCGCCGCAGAAACGATAATGTCTTCTGGGGTAATATCACCTTCGTTCACACCGTAAACGATGTTCTTAATCGCGCCTTTTGCAGGAGCCGTCAGTAATACTTTGCTGGCACCTGGGCTCTTAAGGTGTAAACCAAGACCCGCTTCATCTTTCCAAATACCTGTGTTATCAACAATCAATGCATCATTGATGTCGTATTTAGTGTAATCCACTTCGTCGGGTGAATTAGCATAGATCACTTGGATATAAGTGCCGTTGGCTATGATGGCGTTGTTCTCTTCGTCAACTTCAACAGAGCCATTGAAAGGACCATGGACTGAGTCACGACGCAGTAAACTCGCGCGTTTTTCTAAATCGCCTTTCTTACCGCCACGTAAAACGATAGCGCGTAACCTTAACTTATTGCTGCGACCTGTGCGTTCAATCAGCAAGCGTGCCAATAAGCGACCGATACGGCCAAAACCATAAAGCACGACGTCACGCGGCGCGACATCATCGGCATGGTCGATGGCATCGGCCAATTCTTTTGCCATATAGCTTTCAATTTCGCTGACATCAGTATGGTCGCGCCAGTAATTAACTGCGAGTTTACCAATATCCACTTTACATTGTTTAACTGCGAGTTTGCTCAAAGCTTGAACGAAGGGGAAACTCTCGCGTAAACGTAATTTTTCACCGACATGACGACGAACTAAACGGTGCGCTTTAATGATTTCAATCGTAGAAGCATTGAGTAACGGCTTGCCGTAGACCACGACTTCAACGCCTTGGTTACGGTACAACTTGCCTAACAAAGGCTGCATCGCCTCTGCCATTTCAAAACGTTCTTGCCAACTTTGTAGGTGTTTATCAGCGCTCATTTACAGATCCTTTATCTCACTTTTCAATAAAATGTACTGAAAGGTTTGAGTAACATGACGAAAAGACCAATAATCTAATGCGGGTTTTAGGGAAAACCCTGTTTTGGTCGGCGCCATTGTAATGAAAGTCGCGCTTTGTTGCCAGTAAGATATTTTCTGTAAATCTGTAATTTTATTAGAGAAATTATCGTTTGGAGAGTGTTTTGAGACAAAATCTAGTAATAATTACATCATTTACCTTAGGGATGAGCTTTTTCGGTCTTTTCGGTTGTGATAATGACCGAAATATCTCAGCAATTTGTAAAAATAATCCTGAAATTTGTGCCGATTTGCATAAGGATAGCTGGTGTTTGACTGAAAAGACCAAACTTATCCAAAACCGCTACATGTTAAAAGACAACGAAAACCTCACAGGTAAGCAGCTCTACTCACAATTAACCTACCTTGAGGATTACAGCCGTTGCATTGAACTCGCCTCTGGCGTTCAGCATATCATCCACACCAATCGCACAGCTGATAGAGCCAGAGCCTTTAGACTAAGCACTCAAAATTTAAGTTTACTACAAGATCAAACCCGTGAACGGCAAGACCCTTTTATGTCCTATTACCAATGGACTCGCTTTGGCGATACCGCAGCGTTAAATAGATTATTAGAACAGGAAAACGCCGGCGAAGTGACCGACCCCTTTCTACTTGCCCAAGTCGCAACCTATTACAGCAATCGAAATGCCATCAAAGCGCAACAACTCTATCTTAAAGTCTTTGCGGAGATCCATTACGATGATTTCGACGTTAACTGGTTACTTGGGCTCGCATCTGCCTATCGCCAGCAACAAGTTTTAGATAAATCCTATATGCTGACGAAAGCAAATTTACTACTTACGCAGCAGAAGTATTCTGAGGAAAAAATGCTAGCCTTGCTCGGTGGCAATAAGACGTTGGCAACTGAACTCGATTTAAAAGCCCAAGCCCTTATCGATACGCTAAAAAAAGGCACTTATTCTATGAGTCCAGTAAGACAATGGCTTGATCCTCAAGCGGTTGCCCAAGCGCCAACTGAAACTGAGGTGGTGCCGCCTGCGCCTGTCGAAAAAACAGACTAAGCAATCGATGGCAAAATGTTTGCCATCTTGTAATTTTTTACCCAATTAACGCATGAAAAATGGCGATTTCGCGACCGATGTAAAAAAAATACCTAATTTGTTAATCAAGACAGCGGTAAAATGCCGATTTAACTTGACGATAGCTGTCAGTTTGGTAATTTTACTACCAGTTGAATTTTATAATCACCAGAGGGATATGAGATGACTATCCGTGTAGCAATAAATGGCTATGGCCGTATCGGTAGAAACGTATTACGCGCCTTGTACGAAAGCGAAAAAGCTTATCCAATCAAGATTGTCGCTATTAATGATTTAGGCGACGCTTCAATCAACGCCCACCTGACAAAATACGATTCTGTTCACGGTCGTTTCAATGCCAAGGTTGACCATGATGCCGAAGCCATTTATGTGAATGGCGATAAGATCCTCACTTTCCAAGAACGTGATCCTGCAAAACTGCCATGGGCTGAGTTGCAAGTTGACGTGGTTTTCGAATGTACCGGTATCTTCACTTCTAAAGAAACCGTTCAACCACATTTAACCGCTGGCGCGAAGAAAGTGATTATTTCTGCTCCAGGCAAAAACGTCGATGCCACAGTTGTTTACGGTGTGAACAACAACGTGCTGACGTCAGACATGACAGTGATTTCAAATGCTTCTTGTACAACAAACTGTTTAGCCCCTTTTGCTAAGCCGCTAAATGACGAGATTGGTATCGAATCAGGCCTGATGACCACCATTCACGCTTATACCAACGATCAACGTTTATCTGACGTGTACCACACAGATTTACGTCGTGCCCGTGCTGCGGCACTGTCAATGATCCCAACTAAAACTGGCGCAGCAGCTGCTGTAGGTTTGGTTGTACCTGAATTACAAGGTAAATTCGACGGTTTAGCGGTTCGTGTACCTACAGTTAACGTATCACTCGTGGATTTATCTTTCATCGCTGCCCGTGATACGACAGTTGAAGAAGTGAATGCCATTATTGAACGTGCTGCCAGCGTTGCGCCATTGAGCGAAGTGTTAGCAGTAAACAAGGAGCCATTGGTGTCTATTGACTTTAACCACAATGCGTTTTCTTCAAACTTTGACGCCACTCAAACCCGTGTGAACGGTCGTTTAGTGAAAGTGATGTCTTGGTATGATAACGAGTGGGGATTCAGTAACCGTATGTTAGATAACGCGGTTGCACTGATGAACGCAAAGTAATCTAGTCACTAGATTCCGCGTTACTCAATTAAGCCTCGCATTTGCGGGGCTTTTTATTGTCTTAAATTTGATGAAACAACAGACATAAAAAATCCCCACGCTATGGTAGGGATTTTTATTAGGCTGAAGAAAAGCTAAATAATGCGCTTAGGCATTACCCTTCACTTTCATATTCAGTGTCTTGGCAAAATCCAGCATACGCGTCAGCGGAATAAGCGCCTTAACTCTTAAGTCTTCATCCACAAAAATCTCATGGGTGGTTTTATCGCTGTCGGCGAGTGACGCTTCAATTGCCTGCAAACCGTTCATCGCCATCCAAGGACAGTGGGCACAGCTCTTACAGGTTGCGCCATTTCCGCCCGTTGGCGCTTCAATTAAAATTTTACCTGGCGCCGCCTGCTGCATTTTATAAAAAATGCCGCGATCGGTTGCCACGATAAAACGCTCATTTGGCATTGTCTGCGCCGCTTTGATCAGCTGACTGGTTGAGCCAACCGCATCGGCCATTGCCACCACACTGGCTGGCGACTCAGGGTGCACAAGAATCGCCGCATCTGGGTAAACGCTTTTCATATCGCGCAACGCGTTCGATTTAAACTCGTCGTGAACGATACAATCGCCCTGCCACATCAACATGTCGGCGCCCGTCTGCTTGGCAATATAGCTGCCTAAATGACGGTCTGGTCCCCAAATGATCTTTTTGCCTTCGCTGTCTAAGTGCTCAACGATTTCGAGAGCAATGCTTGAGGTCACCACCCAATCGGCGCGCGCTTTAACCGCAGCCGAGGTATTGGCGTAAACCACCACAGTATGATCTGGGTGCGCGTCGCAGAAAGCGCTGAACTTATCAATCGGACAACCTAAATCCAATGAACAGGTCGCTTCAAGGGTCGGCATTAGGATAGTTTTTTCAGGGCTCAAAATCTTGGCGGTTTCGCCCATAAACTTGACCCCAGCAACGATCAAGGTTTTTGCTGGGTGATCGCGGCCAAAGCGCGCCATTTCTAAGGAGTCTGAAACGCAGCCGCCAGTCTCTTCGGCAAGGGCTTGGATTTCAGGATCGGTATAATAGTGGGCAACCAGAACGGCATCTTTTTCAATGAGCAGTTGCTTGATACGCGCCTTGTAATCGGCTTTTTGCGCATCGGACAAAGGCACTGGTTTAGGCGGAAACGGGTAATCAATGGTTTCTATTGTTGGAGCAAATGGGCTGGGGGCTAACTGACTCATAACACATCCATCAGGATAACTACGTTCGGGAATTATACGTAATCGGGATCAAAAGATTAACCCATTTGTGCAAAGCAAATAAAAAAGGACGCTTTTAGCGTCCTTTTAGTGTCAGTTATTCGTGCCAGCGGCTTAGCGCATCGCTAATAACATCTCTTGAGGCTGCTCAAGATACTGTTTCCACAGATTACAGAAGCGAGCAATCGTACCGCCATCGATCACTCTATGGTCACCTGACCAGCTCACTTGCATGATTTGGCGAGCTTCGACTTCCCCTTTCGCGTTAAAGCGCGGTAGGGTTTGCAACTTACCTAAGGCCACAATCGCCACCTCAGGTTTGTTGATAATAGGCGTCGCCACTGTGCCACCTAAGGCGCCAATGTTAGAGATGGAAATCGTGCCGTCTTTCAGATCCGCTGGCGCCACGCGGCCGCTGCGGGCTGCTTGGGTCAGACGGGTGATTTCTGCCGCCACTTCTAAAATACTCTTGTCCTGCACATCTTTGATGTTAGGCACTAAGAGACCGACTTTAGAATCCACCGCCATGCCGATATTGTGGCGCGCCTTGTAAGTCAGCTCAGTACAATCCGCATTCACTTGGCTATTCATCACAGGGAACTGACTTAACGCGAGCGACATCGACTTCATGAAGAAAGGCATCATGGTCAGCTTCACTTCATCTGACGAATACTTCACTTTCATGCTTTCACGCAGTGCAACTAAGTCTGTTAAATCAAACTCTTCGCAATAGGTAAAGTGCGGAATGCTCGATACAGATTCCACCATCATGCGTGCCATCACAGCTTTTACGCCGCGAATCGGCTCAACCGTGTCAGCGCGTTGAGTCACTGTCGATGTTGGAACTTGGGTTTGAGATGTTTGAGTCGCTTGAACTGACGCCTCTTTTACCTGAGTCGTACTTGGAGCAGGAATATTGCTCGCGCCTTGTTGGAAGCGAGTGATGTCTTCCTTATAAACACGGCCATGCTTTCCTGTGCCAGGTACTTGGCCCAAATCGATATCTAATGACCGCGCCATCCGACGAACCGCAGGGCTGGCTAAAGCTTTACCTTGGCGAGCAGGTTCTGCACTCACAATCTGTGCTGTTGGTGCCGCATTGACCACAGTATCAGTATTTGTTGTCGCCGTAGGTACAGATGCCGCATGCTCAACTTCAATAGCAAATAAAGGCGCATGTACTTTAGCTAGCTGACCTTTGCGATAATGCAGTTTGGCAATTTTACCCGCTTTAATGGCAGGAATTTGCACCAGCGCTTTATCTGTCATCACGTCGGCAATCGGTTGATCTTCCTCAACCCAATCACCTTCGCTCACTAACCATTCAACGAGTTCACATTCAACAATGCCTTCGCCGATATCCGGTAGCAAGAATTCTTCAATGCTGACGGATGAACTAGATGACGTATTGGCAGTTGTTGCAGCCACAGGCTCAGTCACTTTTGCAGTCGTCGCAGCAGGTTCAGTCGCAGATTCTTCACCTGCGATTTCAACGGCACCTTCAATTTGTACGGCATAAAGCGGCGCATGCACTTTCGCAATATCGCCTTTGGCGTAATACAGTTTAGTGACCACACCCGCAAAAGGCGCAGGGATTTGAACGAGTGCTTTGTCTGTCATGACATCGGCAATCGGTTGATCTTCAACGACTGTGTCGCCTTCTTTGACCAACCATTCAACCAACTCACACTCCACTACACCTTCGCCAATATCCGGCAAAATAAAATCTTTAATCATACCGGACTCCTAGAAGGTCACTGATGCTTTGATGGCTTCAAACGTTTTGAATGCATCTGGCATGTATTCTTTTTCATGAATGAGTGGGTACGGGGTATCTAAACCACAAACGCGGCTGATGGGCGACTCTAGATACAAGAAGCATTCTTGCTGAATCGTCGCCGCTATCTCACCAGCAAAACCACCGGTTAATGGCGCTTCATGGTTAACCAGTAAACGTCCGGTCTTTTTGACTGAATCGGCAACGGTATCGATATCCCAGGGTGACAAGGTGCGTAAATCGATAACTTCACAGGAGATCCCTTCTTTAGCGGCCATATCGGCGGCTTTTTCAAGGATTTCCATTTGCGCGCCCCACGCCACTAAGGTGATGTCTTTACCTTCGCGAACCACTTCAGCCTTACCCAGTTCAATTTCATAATCGCCCGCGGGCACTTCGCCAACCGATGCGCGATATAAACGCTTAGGCTCAAAGAAGATCACCGGGTTTTTGTCACGGATTGACGCCAACAGCAGGCCTTTGGCTTGCTCAGGGTTGCGTGGCACAACGACTTTTAATCCCGGCGTCTGGGTAAAATAGGCTTCAGGTGATTGCGAGTGATAATGGCCACCCGCAATACCGCCGCCATAGGGCGTACGGAACACTAATCCACCTACATCGAACTCATTACCGCTACGGTAACGGAACTTAGCCGACTCGTTAACGATTTGATCAAACGCCGGAAAGATATAATCGGCGAATTGAATTTCAGCCACGGCGGTCATGCCATTTGAGGCTAAACCATTGGCAAAACCGGCAATACCTTGCTCTGTCAGCGGCGTATTAAAGCAGCGAGCGCGACCGAATTTTTCTTGAAGACCGGAGGTGGCGCGAAATACCCCGCCAAAGTGGCCCACATCTTCACCAAAAACCACCATGCGCTCATCGGCTTGCATGGCGATCGACAAGGCCTCATTGACGGCCTGTAACATATTCATTTCAGCCACGGCTTATAGTCTCCCTGCACTTTTTGGATAGGCTTGCGGATATTTCTTGATATGTTCTTTAAGATCGGCAAGTTGCTTTTTCAGCACTGGCGTCGGCTTGTCGTACACATCTTCAATAATTTCATCCAGCATAGGCACAGGAATTTTTTCAGCCACTTTTACCGCAGCCAATACTTCTTCACGATATTTCTCATGCAGTTTCACATCATCCGCTTCAGCCAACCAACCTTTGTTGATAAGCCATAATTTGAAGCGTTTAACCGGATCGTGTTGCTGCCACTTGGCTTCTTCATCTTTCGAGCGATAACCAGAGGGATCGTCTGAAGAAGAGTGCGCGCCGAGACGGTAAGTCATGGCTTCAATCAGCACAGGTGCATTATGCTCAATCGCATAGGCGCGGGCTTGCTGAGTTGCGGCTAACACGGCCAACATGTCATTACCATCAACACGAATGGTGTGCATGCCATAACCGACACCACGGCTGGCAATACCGTTACCGGCAAACTGCTCTTCAGTGGGGGTAGAAATCGCGTAGCCATTGTTACGACAGAAGAAAATCACTGGGCATTTCAGTACCGCGGCCATGTTTAGACCGGCATGGAAGTCCCCTTCCGATGCAGCGCCTTCGCCAAAATAACAAACCGCGACTTTGCGCTTACCTTGCATTTTTAAGCTGTAGCCCACACCAGTCGCCTGCGGGATTTGCGTGGCTAACGGTGACGAAATCGTTTGATAATGCAATGCCGCACTGCCGTAATGGATTGGCATTTGGCGACCTTTACCAAGATCTTTCTCGTTACTGAACATCTGATTCATAAACTGTTCAGTGGTAAAGCCGCGATAACGCAGCGCCGCATGCTCACGATATTGTGCGAGGATCACATCTTCTTGATCGAGTGCGGCCACACTGCCGACAATCGCCGCTTCTTCACCCGTACAGGTCATGTAGAAGCTGATGCGTCCTTGACGCTGGGCGCCAAGCATACGTTCATCAAGTACCCGAGTGAATACACAGGTATCGTAAATTTTAGTGGCTAAGGTTTCATCTATCACAGGCAAAACCGCGGTTTCATAAGTGGTGCCGTCGGCTTGTAGAATTCGAAGGATAGGAATGTGTAGCGATGCCTTATCCAAGAAGCCGACACGGTGCACTGTATCAGTGTTGAGTGTTGCTTTGCTCATATTGTGCTCTTGTTATCTCATTACGCATCAAAGCGTTTTGATGCGTCTGTTTATACGAATATGCCCGACGAACATTACGTTAACGTAAACTACCTATCAACCATTGGCATAGCTCAAACCACAAGTTATCCCTGCCACGCATGTATATATTGCTTTACAAGCCTAACGCACGTCCGCATTCACCGCAGGGATCAGGCAAATCACAGTGCGATTGCCAATAGGCACTTTGGCATTAGGGAACACGACAGACTCAAACTCATGTTCCACTTTAATTTCTTGCCCACCTTCCCGCGCTAAAACAAAGCCCTTCGGGAAAGATCTGAAGTTTTCGACATCAGTTGCGAAGGTAAATTCAAAATCATCGAAATGTTTATTGATGACGCGGCACACTTGGTACAAGTTAACCTTATCGGCATCAAATGCATCCAGCTCCAACGGCTTAGCGGTGATCAAGCGCATGAACATTTCATGGGTGGCGATAAAACGCGTCATGTCGTTCTGCCCCATGGGATACACTTTGCCAAGCTCAATGGTAAAGGCATCGGCACCGTAGCGTTCAGAGGAAAAATAGCTGAAGGTCGTGGTCGGTTCATGGTGGAAAAGTACTGTATCGACGCCGCTTGCGGCTAAAAGCATAATTTGCTCGCCGCTAAAGGCGCGCCCAGGACGATAGGGATAGATAGCGAACTTTTCATGCTTCGAGGCGCGCATCGCCGTGTGCAGATCATAATGGATGCGCTGACGTTCATCGGCAACCGCAGTATAAAAACGATCGACATAGGCTTCGAGTTTTTTCGCGCGTACTCGCTCAGGGTTCACTAACCCTGGTGGATTGGAATGCTCACCACTAAAGAGACGATTCATGTTTTCGTCAATAATCCGCGTGCCGTTATTAATCGCTAATGGGTTACCAATGAGAAATAAAGTGCGCTGCTTTGCGATGATCTTTTGCTGTAGAAGTTGTTTAATTAAGCTATTGCAGAGTTCAATGGGCGCGGTCTCGTTACCGTGAACACCGCAGGAAAGCACAATATCTTTTCCTTCATTCTGTATTGGTTCGAAAACAATAACACCGGTATCCCACACTTCCACTTGAGTATGATCGCCTAAGTTAAATGAAAATTCGCCATCGAACTGTTCAGGATGGGCTAAGGTGAGCGCTAAAAAATCCTTTGAATCTAACAGAGCTTGTAACACAGAATTCTCCTTATAATGATGTGTAACAGTATTGGCGCAATAGCATAAGTACAGGCAGTAATAACCACTTAAGCATTTATCTCACTGCGGTTAGTCTCACTCGCACCTAAAAAACGGCTTCAATACTAACACATGTTTTTAGTGCTGTTCTCAGACATTTATTGCCGTAGGACCCAGTTTTAAGCGGAATGACATTCAACTAAGCTGATTGTTAAATTCTTAGGACATTCCCTAAGAATTTCCCATGATAAATATTCCAGCTTGAGGCTTGCTTTTGCACTCAAGTTTTATCACAATCCTTAGCCATCTAGACTTCTATTGGATTTAATTATGGCGTTAGCAACCTTTGGTGCCGGCTGTTTCTGGGGCGTAGAGTATTTTTTTAGACAAGTGAACGGCGTATCCAATGCCACCTGCGGCTATATGGGCGGCAATAATGCGGCGACGAGCTATGAAGAAGTCAAAAAAGGCAAAACGGGCCATGCCGAAGTGGTGCAAGTGGAATTTGACCCTGCCCTTGTCAGTTATGAAGACTTGCTCGATGTATTTTGGAAAAACCATAATCCTACGAGTCTGAACATGCAAGGCGGAGATATTGGCACTCAATATCGCAGCACCATTTTCTTCCACGACCGTGAGCAAAAAGCGGCCGCAGAAGCCTCAAAGTTAGCTTTTGCCCGCTCGGGCCGTTGGGGATTACGCCATATCGTTACTGAAATAGTGCCACTTCAACAGTTCCATGTGGCTGAGGAATATCATCAAAATTACATCGATAAGAATAACTTACCGAGTTGTCATATCGAGTACTAAATACGGTCAAATCAGTATTAGATCAACTACTCACAGCTGAATTAGACACAAACAAAAACGCACTCAAATCTGAGTGCGTTTTTTATTTTGAGACGTTAGCTAAACCTACTACTGCATTAAGCGTTTAGCGCCTTATCAATTAATGCCTGCGCATCTTTGATGATCTCAGCCAAATGCTGCTCACTGATAAAACTTTCGCCGTAGATTTTAAATAACGCTTCAGTGCCCGATGGACGCGCCGCAAACCACCCATTAGCTGTGGTAACTTTGATGCCGCCAATCGCCGCATTATTGCCTGGCGCATGGGTTAACACGTTTTCGATTGTCTCACCTGCAAGCACAGTGGCATTTAAAGTATCGGCATTGAGCAAAGCAAACTTGGCTTTGTTTTCAAGGCTGATTGGGCTATCGATACGCTTATAGAAACTTTGGCCAAATTGTTTTACTAGCTCTTGATGGCGTTGACCTGGGGTTTTACCTGTCACCGCAAGGATCTCTGCGGCAAGTAACCCTAAAATGAAGCCGTCTTTATCTGTGCACCATGTACTGCCATCACGGCGTAAAAATGCCGCGCCAGCACTCTCTTCACCGCCAAAGGCGATTGTGGCTTCGGCTAAACCGTCGACAAACCACTTAAAGCCCACTGGCACTTCGAGTAACTTTTTGCCGTGGAAAGCACAGATTTTATCGATAAGCGCACTCGATACTAAGGTTTTACCTATGGCTAAGGTATCGCTCCAATCTGGTCTGTGTGTCAGTAAATAATCGATAGCGACCGCAAGATAATGATTCGGATCCATCAAACCCGTACCAGGGCAAACTATGCCGTGACGGTCATAATCGGGATCATTACCAAGGCATAAATCAAAGGATTCTTTATGGGCGAGTAAACCTGCCATCGCATAGGGAGACGAGCAATCCATGCGGATTTTGCCGTCTTTATCCAGCGGCATAAAGCTAAAGCTTGGGTCAACTTTATCATTAACTAACGTGATATCGAGCCCATAACGCGCGGCAATCGGTGCCCAGTAGAAAATACCCGAACCACCGAGTGGATCAACACCGATACGCAGCTTAGCCTTAGCAATCGCCTGCATGTCGATGACATTATCTAAATCAGCCACATAGGGTGTAATCAAATCAATGGCGTTGACATAGCCTGATGCCAGCGCTTCGGCATACGCTAATTTTTGCACGCCAACTAATGCTTGGCGCAAGTAATCATTGGCTCGCGATTCAATCCAAGCCGTGATATTACCTTCGGCCGGTCCACCATGGGGTGGATTGTACTTGATGCCACCGTCCTGAGGAGGATTATGGGAAGGCGTAATGATCAAACCATCGGACAATGCCGCACCCGTAATATTGGCTTCGCGATTGGCGCAAATCACCCCATGGGACACCACTGGCGTTGGCGTAAATCCGTCGTTCTGTTGGATTTTCACTGTGACTTTATTTGCCGCCAGCACTTCAATTGCCGATAAATAAGCGGCGTAGGATAACGCATGGGTGTCAATACCGAGGATCAACGGCCCATTAATATTCACCGATTGGCGATAATCCACCACAGCTTGGGTAATCGCCCAAATGTGTTGTTGGTTAAAACTGCCATTGAAAGCGCAGCCTCTGTGCCCAGAAGTGCCAAAGGTGACGCGTTGTTGTACGTCATCCATATTTGGCGTGATGCTATAATAATGGCTCATCAGTTTTGGAATATTAACCAGATCCGTCTGATTAGCGATTTGTCCTGCCCTTTGATGTATTGCCACCTTTGGCTCTCCTGCACTTAATTACAATTAAAAACAATGACTAAACTTAGCTCAACAACTGATGAAACGGCTCACTGGCAGATTAAACGCGCTCGGCGATGCCCGCAGCAACCGTTGCATCACAGCCAAATTGCACTAAGACTTCGGATAAAATGGTGCGTTTCTTGGCGGTATTGTTGTTGCTTGTTACCCAGAAACCACTGGTACCGATCTCTTTAGGATTCGCCGATGCGCTCGCTTCCAGTAATTGCTCTTTCGAGCGGGCAAAATACAAACGATCGCGCCCTTGGATCTGCAGAATTTGCGAGAACTGCTCTGGGGCTAATTGATACAGACTTTCGAGCAAAAAGAGGAAACGCCCTACCGCGCCTTTTTGTTGCGATAACAGATGTTCATCGACTAAGCGACTGAAGTCATTCACAGCAGGTGCCGCTTGCACCGCAACAGCTTGAATCGGCTCAGCCTCTAAACTTGGTTGGCTTATCGCCAAAGGCTGAGGTGGTTCGACCGCATCGACGGACAGGCCGAGTAATCGACGAAGAATGTCAGAGGCGCTCTCACCAATACGTTCTGTTTTGCTGGCAATATGACGATAGAGCTCTTCATCAACTTCGATATATTTCATAACCTTAATTATCCTTTGTTATTCGACAGGCTTAACCGAAAAAAGTGTATCACAGCGATCGAGGCAGATCATTGCGATCGGTTACCAGTGTATCCATGTCTATCAATCTGATAAAGCGCCATTATTCTAAAAATGCGTGAAATAGCACAGCAAACTAGCAGATAATCGACAATTGCCGAAAAAGCGCCCAAGTTAATCGCCGCATACACGCCAAAGTAGCAACTGACTTGTCAAGCCAACGGCATTAAGGGCACAATTCGCGCCACGTTAAGCTAAACATATCCAACAGGAATCACCATGAACTTTGTTTCTACAGGCCAAGGACCCGCAGTGCTCTTGATCCACGGCTTGTTCGGCAACCTAGATAACCTCAAAGGCCTAGGGCAAGTATTAGAAAGCCAGTATCAGGTTATTCGTGTCGATGTGCCCAATCATGGTTTAAGTGAGCATTGGGATGAGATGGATTACCCTCGCCTCGCCACGGCCATGGTTGAATTACTCGACGAACTGGCTATTGAACGCGCCCATATAGTGGGTCACTCCATGGGCGGTAAAATCGCCATGGCGACAGCGTTAGCTCATCCAGAGCGCATTATCAGCATGGTGGCAGCCGATATCGCCCCCGTCGCCTATGAGCCAAGACACGACACAGTGTTTGCGGCATTAGAAAGCCTGCCCTTAGAAGGCCATACCGACAGACGCTTTGCCCTAAACCACTTAATTGACAATGGTATTGACGAAGCAACGGCACAATTTTTACTCAAAAATCTACAACGCACGGATACTGGCTTTCGTTGGAAAATGAACTTAAGTGGCCTAAAGGCTTGTTATCTTAATATTATTGGCTGGCAAAATCAGATGCCAAATCCAGTACAAAGCTATGCTGGACCAAGTCTGTTTATTCGCGGCGGCGACTCAAATTATGTCACTAGCGAGCACAGAAGCGCTATCATGGCGCAATTCCCCGCGGCACAGGCAAAAACACTTGAGGGATGTGGTCATTGGTTGCATGCACAAAAACCCGCCATTTTTAACCGGATCGTGTCTGAATTTATTGACAAACATTCAATGTAAATCAGCAGCAAACTCGACCGAAAGCATATGGCAGCCGCCATCTTGTTGTGATATATTCGCGCCTCTTTTGGCCTTAGAACACTCTCAAGGACTAAGAAAGTATGTTATCTCAGTACATGGAACAAATTGAAACCATCGGCCTGAACCTGTTTTTTGCCTCGATATTTTTCTTTATCGGCATGGCCATCCACGATGTGCTTAAACAAGGTAACGTGCCAAAATTTGGTCGATTTATTGTTTGGTTAGTGTTATTTCTCGGCTGCGCCGGGTTTATTGTAAAAGGTATTATCCAGATCACTTGGGAAGGCTCAGGGATCGGTTAACAATAAGAACATGGCAAAAGAAGCAACTGACAGAACCACCATTGACCTTTTTGCCAACGAAAAGCGCCGGGGCCGACCACGTAGCAATCCTTTGTCCCGTAGCCAACAGCTTAAGGTCAACAAACGCAATCAAATCCAGCGCGATAAAGCCAACGGATTAAAGCGAATAGAGTTAAAGGTGTCACAAGATTTGTATGACGCCTTGAATGAGCAGGCATTGGCCAGTAACATCAGCCGTAGCCAGTTAATCGAATTAATTCTTCAGCAACAAGTTGAGTGCTGAACGAGTACCAGCAAGATTAACCTAATAAGTGAACTAGACATTAAAGGATAGACAATGGCAACTGTAGGTCTTTTTTTCGGTAGCGACACAGGTAACACCGAAGCTGTAGCCAAGATGATCCAGAAAAAACTGGGTAAAAAAATGGTTGAGGTGAAAGATATCGCCAAAAGTACCAAAGAACAGATTGCAGAGTATGACTTGCTGCTGTTCGGCATCCCGACCTGGTATTACGGTGAAGCGCAATGTGACTGGGATGATTTCTTCCCTGAATTAGAGCAAATTGATTTTACTGACAAACTTGTCGCTATTTTTGGTTGTGGTGATCAAGAAGACTACGCTGAGTATTTCCTTGATGCCATGGGCATGGTTGGCGATATTGTTCAGGCCCGTGGTGGCATCATCATCGGCCATTGGCCAACTGCAAGCTACAATTTTGAAGCCTCTAAAGGTCAAGTCGATGACGACCACTTTATTGGTTTAGGTATCGATGAAGATCGCCAACCAGAGCTGACTGAAGAACGTGTTGATGCTTGGGTTAAGCAAATTTACGAAGAAATGTGTTTAGCTGAATTAGAAGATTAATTCTGTTAACCATTTGATTAAAGCGGCTTAACGCCGCTTTTTTTATGCATATATTTCTACTTGTTGCAACTATCTACTTGTTGTAACTTAGAATAACGACATACCACACTCATGACCAACACACCCAGCTCCACCCATTGGGATATCTTTTGTACCATCGTCGATAATTATGGCGATATTGGCGTCACTTGGCGTTTAGCAAAACAAATAGCCAATGAGTATCAGATCCCTGTTAATCTGTGGGTCGACGACCTCGCAAGCTTCTCGCATATCTTACCGACACTCGATCCACTAAAAGCCACTCAAACCTTCAATGGTGTGAATATTATTCATTGGACAGAGCCTTTGCCTATAGCGTTTTTTGCAGGATCTGTGCTCATCGAAGCCTTTGCCTGTGAATTACCCGAACAGGTAAAAGAGCATCTGATTTATTTATATCAGAACGCTCCAAAATCTGTACCTGTTTGGCTGAATTTAGAGTATTTAAGCGCAGAGGATTGGGTTGAAGGCTGCCATGGTCTGCCATCGTTACAAGCCAATGGTTTGAAAAAGTATTTCTACTTTCCCGGTTTTAGCGCCAAAACGGGTGGACTCATTTGCGAGCAAAATTTGTTTGCAGAGCGTGATGCTTGGCAAGCTGATACTGCCAATAAATTGCAGCTTTTTACTGATCTAGGTCTTAAGGACATTCAGGCACAAGACACAGTGATTAGCGTTTTTAGCTATGAGACCGAGGCGCTACCCGCATTATGTGAGTTATGGCAGCAATCGGCAGAAAAAATCCATGCGCTAATCCCCAAGGGGCGTAGCTTAAACAGTCTGACGCATTTACTGCCCTGTGATATTACCGCACTCGTTCCGGGCCAACAGATAAATCATGGCAATTTGACTCTGCACATTTTGCCTATGACAGGTCAACAAGGCTTTGATCGCCTGCTCTGGAGCTGTGATTTTAATATTGTGCGCGGCGAAGATTCTTTTTTACGTGCCCAATGGGCCGCAAAACCCTTCATTTGGCACATTTATCCCCAAGAAGATGATTATCACCTCGTAAAATTAGAAGCTTTTCTCAAACTTTACTGCGATAATCTGCCACCTAAAATTGCTTGTTATTGGTCTGAATTGAATCTCGCGTTCAACCAAGCACTGCAATCAGCCGTGAGCCTTCACTGGCAAAACCTTAATCCTGTTAATTTGCCCTTGTTGCATCACCATGCTAAACAATGGCCAATTAATGCATTAAATGCTGCAGATCTCGCTACTCGACTAGTTCAGTTCGTTAAAAACAGCTAAGATACTGCGCGAAAACAGAAAAATCTAAATATAGGAAATAGTGTAATGAAAACTGCTCATGAAATCCGTCCTGGTAACGTGATCATGTTAGATGGCAGCCCATGGGTTGTGCAGAAAACTGAAACAACTCGTTCTGGCCGTAACGCTGCTATCGTTAAGTTAAAGTTGAAAAACTTACTGCTTAACTCTGGTACTGAAACGACTTTCAAAGGTGAAGATAAGTTAGAAGACATCATCCTAGATCGTCTTGACTGCACATATTCTTACTTTGCAGATCCTATGTTTGTATTCATGGATGCAGAATACAACCAATACGACGTAGAAGCTGAAAACCTAGGTGATGCAGCGGCTTATATCGTTGACGGTATGGAAGAAACTTGCCAAGTGACTTTCTATGATGGCAAAGCTATCTCTGTTGAAATGCCAACCACTATCGTACGTGAAGTGATCTACACTGAGCCTTCAGCTCGTGGCGATACTTCTGGTAAAGTGATGAAGCCAGCGACTATCACTGGCGGTGGCACAGTGAGTGTTGCTGACTTCGTGAAAGTAGGCGACAAAATTGAAATCGACACTCGTACTGGTGAATTCAAGAAGCGCGTTTAATCGCCCTTCTCGTTTCCAGACGAAGAAAAGCCAGTGCTTGCACTGGCTTTTTTGTTGCTATTTTTAAGACTCTTGAGTCATTTAAGGGGTTAAAACTTTTATAAGTAATAATTCCCTTATTCATAAAAGCGTTAGCATTGCGGCCCTAAGAAACGTCGCTCCCAAGCCCCTATCTCACTCAAATAACTTTGGAATTCAATTTCCTTCACCGATACAAAGCCAGTGACAAAATCATCCCCGAGTAAGCGTCGTGCCGAATCACTTTGGCGCATTTGCGTTAACGCAGCTAAAAATGTCTGTGCTAGGTCATGGCTGCTATCGTAGGCGCTCCCGGTTTCTGGTGCACTTGGCGATAATTTTTCTTCCATTCCGGCAAGGCCCGCTGCCAAAGATGCGGCAATCATCAGGTACGGATTGGCATCGGCGCCCGCAATACGGTTCTCTACCCGTCTCGCCACCGGAGCACTTAATGGCACACGTAGGCCAGTGGTGCGATTATCAACGCCCCAACTTAAATTAATCGGCGCTTGACTGCCGGAAATGTAACGTCTAAATGAATTGATATTGGGTGCGAATAACAACATTAAATCCGGTAGATACTTTTGTAATCCGCCGATGTAGTGGTGAAAATGGTCAGTGTCGCTACCACCAGCATGACTGAAAATATTATTGCCTTTATCATCCACCACACTTTGATGTAAATGCATAGAACTGCCGGGTTGACCCGCTATGGGTTTTGCCATAAAAATCGCATTCAAACCATGTTTTATGGCGATTTCTTTCGCCGCGTATTTAAACATAAAGGCTTGATCCGCTAAGGCCAGCGGATCGCCATGCACTAAGTTAATTTCATATTGCGATAGCCCCATCTCATGGATCCAAGTATCACCTTTAATCCCAATCGCATCGATGGCGGCATTAAACTCATCCCAAAATGGCGCGAGTTCATTGAGCATATTCATGCTAAACGCGGATTGACCATTTTCAGCTCGGCCACTTTTTGAAATGGGCGCCTGATACGGCACACTCGGATCGGTATTCGCCTCCGTAAGATAAAATTCAATCTCGGGTGCCACCACAGGGGTTAACCCCAAGGCTTGGTAACGGGCCAACACATTTTTTAACATAGAGCGCGGCGCAAATGGACATAAATTACCATCCAGTAATACGCAGTCATGGATGGCAAATGCGCGCGGCACTGTGCTCCATGGGATCATCTTGAGGGTGCTGTAATCGGGGACGAGTAAAAGATCAGGATCAGCATCAGGGAAAACAGGATCGTAGGAATACTCACCGGTAATCGCTTGCATCGAAATCGCTTGGGCAATACGTAATTCAGCACCCTGAGCAAAACTTCGGGCTGGCATAAGCTTTCCCCTTGGATAGCCTGAAATATCAGGGAATAAACACTCGACATCACGTATTGTGCCGTGCTCGAAAAACGCAGTAAGAAGAGTTGAGTCCATTTGATTCGTTTGCCACTAATGTTGAAAATAATGCCCTGAAGGATGCAAAGTATAATCAGGCTTTGATTTGAAAAGCTACATGGCGACGATGAAATATGTAAAATATAAATGACAATTCCGTAAAATATAATTTGACATCAGTTGAAAATATTCATTTAACAGTGTAATCGTGTTTATCCTAGTTCAAGCCTCCTCACTCTTTACTCACCTTTTACTCATTCTAGCCGCCTAACCCCATTACGGCAGACATAAAAAAACCAGCCGTAGCTGGTTTTTTATATTAATCGTGACAAAAGTTATGCAATCACAATAAAGCCGATAAATGCTATTACTGCTGCGATAAGTGCATAAGGTAACTGAGTCACAGCATGGCTCACTAAGTTACAACCTGAGCCTTGGGCGGCCAATACGGTTGAATCTGAGTAGAAGCACGCTTGGCTACCAAATGATGATGCAGACAATAAGGCCCCAATGACTAATGGGATGTCCGCCCCAACCGCTTGCGCTAATGGCATCACGATAGGAATCGTCACGGCAAATATACCCCAGCTCGAACCTGTGGCAAATGCGAGTATAGCCATAGATAAGAACACTACCGCAGGCAGCAATTTAGGTGTCATAAATGGGCTTAATGACTCAATGACATACTGCGGCAGTAACAACTGATCGCACACATCCTTAAACACAAACGCCGCAATCACAGTGCTAATGGCCGGTAGCATGCTTTTAAAGCCATCGATCATTTGGTCCATCATCTCTGAAAATGGCATCAAACGCTGCACTGCATAATAAGGAATCGTGATAACTAAGGTCGCCAGCAAGCCTTTCCACACGTCGATATCAAAGTACACGGTAAAGGCAACTAACAAACCAATAGGCACTAAAAAGTTATGCAGTTTGCCCTGATTATCGGCGTGCTTAAATTCCTCTTCTATGGCTTTAACCGCATATTCATCCGAAGTTTGAACTTGGTCGAAATCCACTTGCGCTTCCGCGGGTTCACCTTGGGCAGCGCGCAGCTGCGCAGTCTTCATTGGACCAATGGCGGGCACAATACCTAATGCGACAAGTAGCACCATAGCCACAGCTAACCAAGCATAAAGCATGTAAGGAATGGCTTGCATATACACTGCAATGCCTTGACCTTCGGCTGCCACACCGTTATCCACCAGTAATCCACCAAAAAATACCGCCCAAGTCGATAATGGCACTAACACGCACACGGGCGCGGCGGTGGAGTCCACGACATAGGCGAGCATTTCACGGGACACTTTAAATTTATCCGTTACACGCTTCATGGTTTCACCCACGGTCAACGCATTGAGATAGTCGTCGATAAAAATCACGATCCCAAGGATAAAAGTCATTAATAGGGAAGATTTAGGTCCTTTCGCCAATTTAAGTGCATTGCGGCCAAACGCTAAGGCGCCGCCAGTTCGTACTAAAAGTGCGATGAGCGCACCAAAACCACCACACACCAGAATCAACCAACCTATGGTTTCATCGGCCATAACCTTCAATGACACACTAGCGAAATTGTTTAAGACTTGACTGGGATCGAGTAACAGGAAACCGGTTACCGCACCTATGATCAAAGATAAAATAGGACGGCGTAACCAAATAGCTAACACCAATACCACCAAAGGTGGAATGAGACTTAACGCTGTCGGTTCAGACATGCACTTAGGTCCTCTAAATAAATCGCCTAAAAGGCAAATGGTTTTAGAATAACGTCTGAAATCAACACGATTCAGAACGTCAACACAGCTGCTTCATGATGACTAACCCTGAAGATAAAACCCGCGAATTGCTTGCTATCTAAGGTGCCTTGCCAAAAACATCGCGCAGAAAATAAAACGCATCGAATATTGAGTCAACTATAAATTTAACTTGATAGGAAATAAATTTATTTCCCGCGAGACAATTTTACATAACCGTATAATCTAGAAGACTTTTAACGCCATTGTAACTTAAACATTTATGATCTTCTTAGCTTAATAAGCATTCAATAAATATGCCTAATTATCACAAGATAAAATGCCGCGGCATAAGTTTACCTTATCAAAAACATCTGATTAAAAATCAACCATTAAGTATCAGCTAAAATACATTTTCTTCTGTCACGATTAATATGGCTAATATAGAGAAATCAAATATGAGTCAGCTAATGAAAACGCATTTTCATCTTTCGAAATGAAAAAACATAAACAAGATTCCCCTACCAACCCAATAGATAAAAAATCTTAAAATCATGCCAATATCAGAACATAAAACTTGTTCAGATTTCTTTAATCGACTGTTAAAGCATATTTAACTGAGGGATATTTATAAAAAAAGCGCAATTCTGTGCTTATCCCCCCTTTCATCTGCAATGAAATTTCGTTATGGTGCGCTAACTTAAGCCAAAACTTTATGCATGTTCCGAGGTGTAAATGCGCCCTATCATCAAATCCAACAAGCTGGATACCGTTTGCTATGACATCCGCGGCCCAGTGCACAAGGAAGCCAGACGTTTAGAAGACGAGGGGCATCGAATCCTCAAACTCAACATTGGTAATCCGGCCCCCTTCGGTTTCGAAGCGCCTGAAGAAATTGTGCGCGATGTGATCCTCAATTTACCCAGTGCCCAAGGCTACTGTGAGTCAAAAGGATTATTCTCTGCCCGTAAGGCCATAGTGCAGCATTATCAAGCCCAAGGGATTTTTGGTGTCGATATTGAAGATATCTATATAGGTAACGGCGTTTCAGAACTCATTATGATGGCAATGCAAGGCTTGCTAAATACCGATGATGAGATCTTAATCCCCTCACCAGACTATCCCCTGTGGACAGCAGCGGCGAATCTCGCGGGCGGCAAGGCTGTGCATTATCGCTGCGATGAAGAAGCGGACTGGTTCCCCGATCTCAACGACATTAAAAGTAAAATTTCATCACGTACCCGCGGCATAGTGCTGATTAACCCGAACAACCCAACCGGAGCGGTATACAGCAGAGAATTACTGCTGCAAGTGGTTGAACTGTGTCGTCAACATGATCTGATCCTTTTTGCCGATGAAATTTACGATAAAATTTTATACGATGAAGCCAAGCATATTCCTGCTGCGGGTCTATCAGATGATATTTTAACTGTTACTTTTAACGGTTTATCAAAGGCTTATCGTGCAGCAGGATTTCGTGTTGGTTGGATGATGTTATCTGGCAATCTTAAGGCTGCTAAAAGTTACATCGAAGGCTTAGAGATGCTGTCCTCGATGCGCCTCTGTGCAAACGTGCCCAATCAACATGCAATTCAAACCGCGCTCGGCGGTTATCAGAGTATTAACGAGCTTATTTTGCCTAATGGCCGCCTCACAGTTCAAAGGGATGCCTGTTATGAATTACTTAACCAAATTCCAGGTGTGAGCGTTAAAAAACCAAAGGGCGCACTCTATGCCTTCCCTAAACTGGATATGAAGAAATTCAACCTAAGGGATGATGAGCGTTTAGTGCTGGATTTGCTCAGAGAAAAGAAAATTCTGTTAGTGCACGGCACGGCCTTTAACTGGCCTGAGCCTGACCATTTACGAGTGGTTTTCTTGCCCTATAAAGAAGATCTGAAGAAAGCATTTACTGAGTTTGGCGCCTTCCTCGAAAACTATCGACAGTAAAATATCCCTTTAACGGTTTGAGACATAAAGCGATCCTAGCGGTCGCTTTATTTTTAGCTATTTCTTTAAATCCTCTACGCTCATGCTCACGTGTCATCCAAGGCTGTGATAATCTAAGACTTCACTAGCGTCAATACTGCCTACTCACTCGTTTCATGTCTTCCATTGCAGCTTGTCGCCTTCCGATTTCACTCTTTAGCAGGAAAACTATGAGTCATTTATTTGCGCATTTAGCTCGCATGAAACTTATCCAACGCTGGCCTTTGATGTACAACGTTCGCACTGAAAATGTTCAAGAACACTCGCTGCAAGTTGCCATGGTGGCCCATGCACTGGTGATCATCAGTAATAAGAAATTCGGCACGACGCTCGATCCCCATCAAGCCACGAGTCTGGCGATTTTTCACGATGCCAGTGAAATTCTCACGGGTGACTTACCGACGCCGGTGAAATACTTCAATAAAGAAATTGAAGCCGAGTATAAAAAGATTGAGGCGATTGCCGAGCAGCGCATGTTAGATATGGTACCTGAGGAATTTAAAGAGGATTATCGCAGTCTGTTCATCAGCGATTACGCCGATCCCGTTTACAAGACCATAGTGAAATCGGCTGATACTCTGTGTGCCTATCTTAAATGCCTTGAGGAAAACCGCGCTGGCAACAGTGAATTCAATACCGCCCGTAAGCGTCTAGAAGACATGCTGTCGACGAATCCTGATCCCTCAGTACAGTATTTTATGAGCTGCTTTGTACCCAGTTTCACTTTGAATTTAGACGAAATTAACAAGATGCTTTGATTTTCCACTCTCGCTAGGAATGCATATGACTTCAAGTGTTTGGCAAGAACGCCGTCATGGTGAAGATAAACAACGGCGTAACGATCACCGCAGCCCCTACCAAAGAGATAGGGCGCGTATTCTCCACTCGGCCGCCTTTCGCCGCCTCCAGGCCAAAACGCAAGTGCTCGGCGTTGGCATGAATGACTTCTATCGCACCCGATTAACCCACTCACTCGAAGTCTCGCAAATTGGCACCGGCATAGCCGCGCAGCTCAGACGTAAATATCCACAACATAAACAGCTGCTTTGCTCTATGAGCTTATTAGAGTCCTTATGTTTAGCCCACGATATTGGTCATCCTCCCTTCGGCCATGGCGGCGAAGTCGCATTGAATTACATGATGCGCGACCACGGCGGTTTTGAAGGTAACGGCCAAACTTTTCGAATTCTCTCTAAGCTTGAGCCCTACACCTTAGATTTTGGGATGAACTTGTGTCGGCGTACCATGCTCGGGATTTTAAAATACCCAGCGCCGCACTCGAAGCTATTTGTCGCGGGTGAACATAATGAAATCACCAACCACAGACAGTTAAAACCGTCACAATGGCCGCCGGTTAAGGGCATTTTCGACGATGATAACGACATCTTCGCTTGGGTGCTTGAGCCTTTGTCTGAGGCGGATAGCCGTCGTTTTACATCAACTCAGCAAGGTTCACACCCAGCCCTGCACCACTATCCGCATTTGCGAACCCAGTTTAAATCCTTCGATTGCTCGATCATGGAACTGGCTGATGACATCGCCTATGCGGTACACGATCTCGAAGATGCGATTGTGATGGGCATAGTCACAGCGTCCCAGTGGCATCAAGATGTGGCGCCGACACTGACGAACAGCAGTGATGCGTGGATACGACAAGAGCTTGCCGATATTGGCAACAAGCTGTTTTCCCATGAGCATCACCTGCGTAAAGATGCCATAGGCACACTCGTTAATGGCTTTGTCACCGCTATTGTTATCTCAGAAGATGACGTGTTCGAAGAGCCATTATTGCGCTTTAATGCGATGTTAGAGCCAGAATTTGCCATTGCGCTCAATGTGCTCAAGCAACTGGTTTATAAATACGTTATTCGTAAACCTGAGATCCAAATGCTCGAATATAAAGGCCAGCAAATTGTGATGGGTTTATTCGAAGCCTTCGCTTCCGATCCCGAGCGTTTGCTGCCACTGAACACCCAGGAGCGCTGGCGCGAAAGTGAGCAACAAGGCTTAAACAGTCACAGAGTGTTGGCGGACTATATTTCAGGGATGACAGATGAGTTTGCGGGGCGACTGTATCAACAGCTATTTAGCCCCAAAGCGGGCTCGAATGTGGAGCTGAGTAATGAAATGTAGGCAAGCAGACATTGCACGGCCGACTTGCTATAAATCCAGACCGTTTGTAAATGTGCGAGTTACTGTAAAAACCAGACTTTCTACAGAGTCAGCTATCGCCGCCGTTCTTTATCAAAATGCAAAAAATAAAAGACAAAAAACCACCTCGCGGTGGTTTTTTATTTTGTCACTATTTCAAGCTCGATTTATAAAGCGCCAATGGCATCTTTACAAAGTTGAGTGATACGATCCCAATCGCCGTGTTCCATTGCATCCGTTGGCGCAATCCAACTACCACCAATACAATCGACGTTTTTCAGCGCTAAATAATCTTTATAGCTGCTTGGCGTAATGCCACCTGTTGGGCAGAAGCGAATATCCGCTAGCGGACCCGAGAAGGCTTTAAGAGCATCAACACCACCCGAAGCTTCAGCTGGGAAGAATTTAAAGTGGGTGTAACCGAGCGCCATCCCCGTCATCACTTCTGAAATGCTCGCAACCCCTGGAATTAAAGGGATTGGACCATGCATACCCGCTTTGAGCAGTTCAACCGTTGCACCTGGGGTAATAATAAACTGCGCACCCGCGGCAATCGCAAGATCAAGCTGAGCTTCGTTTAAAATAGTACCCGCGCCCACTAAGGCCTCAGGCACTTCTTTGGCGATTTTAGTGATAGCTTCGAGTGCACAAGGCGTACGCAAAGTCACTTCTAACACGCTAATGCCGCCGGCAACCAGTGCTCGCGCTAATGGCACCGCATGTTCAATCTTGTTAATCACCATAACAGGAACAATAGGGCTGCGTTTAAAAATATCTTGTGGCTGTAGTGACCAGTTATTCTCAAGCATTGCGTTATTCTTCCTTTGTATTAATAAAGTTCATCGATGGCATTAGTACAACGCGCACCAGTTTCTGGACTACTTAGATTTGAACGTAGCGCACTAAATAACTCGCGGCCCATGCCATAACGTGAGCGATGTAAATCCACAATTCCCGCGGCTCTGGTGGCAAGTTCAGCTTCAGATACAAGCAAGCTCAGTTCGCCAGTTAACGCATCGACACGGATCAAGTCGCCATCTTGGACTTTGGCAATTAAACCGCCATCTAAGGCTTCTGGCGTCAAGTGAATGGCCGCAGGGACTTTACCCGACGCGCCAGACATACGACCGTCGGTCAGCAGCGCGACTTTAAAGCCTTTGTCCTGAAGCGTTCCCAATAGTGGGGTTAACTTGTGCAGTTCTGGCATACCGTTGGCTTTCGGGCCTTGACCTTTAACCACCACAACACAATCTCTATCCAGAGCACCGGCTTGGAACAAGGCATCGAGTTTGTTTTGATCGTCAATCACCACTGCGGGCGCTTCAACGACACGATGTTGTTCTTGTACTGCTGACACTTTGATCACAGCGCGGCCTAAGTTACCTTTGAGTAATTTTAAGCCACCGTTGCCTTGGAAAGGTGATGCGACTGACGTTAACACTTCAGTATCTAAGCTAGTCGTTGGACCATCGACCCAGCGCAGTTCACCGTCGAGCAGCCTTGGCTCTTGGGTATAACGGCGTAAACCAAAACCCGCAACGGTATTCACATCTTCATGCAATAGACCCGCATCGAGCAATTCTTTGATTAAGTACGCCATGCCACCGGCTGCATGGAAATGATTAATATCGGCATGACCGTTTGGATAGACGCGCGCCACTAATGGGACAGCATCGGATAATTCTGAAAAATCATCCCAGTTCACAATAATACCGGCAGCACGAGCCGCGGCGACAATATGCATCGTCAAGTTAGTAGAACCACCAGTAGCCAAAAGTGCCACAATGCCGTTAACCACAGACTTTTCGCTAACCACTTCACCGATTGGGGTATATTGAGTCCCCATTTCAGTTAAACGGCACACTTGCTTAGCCGCCATCTTATTTAACGCTTCGCGCAGTGGATCATCAGGATTCACAAAAGATGATCCCGGTAACTGCAGACCCATCACTTCAAGCATCAACTGATTCGAGTTTGCCGTGCCGTAGAAAGTACAGGTTCCTGCACTGTGGTAAGACTGAGCTTCAGCTTCTAATAGCTGTGCACGGTCTACTTTACCTTGGGCAAATTGTTGACGGATACGGGCTTTTTCTTTGTTCGGGATACCTGATTTCATCGGCCCTGCCGGCACGAATAACATAGGTAAGTGACCAAAACTTAAGGCGCCGATAAGTAAACCTGGAACAATTTTATCGCAAATGCCGAGCAGTAAAGCGCCATCGAACATGTTGTGAGACAAACCCACAGCCGTTGCCATCGCAATCACTTCACGACTCAGTAAGCTCAATTCCATACCGGGTTGACCTTGAGTCACACCGTCACACATGGCCGGAACACCACCCGCCACTTGTGCAACACTGCCGACTTCCTGACAGGCTTTTTTAAGCAATTCAGGATAGCTTTCATAGGGTTGGTGCGCAGATAACATATCGTTAAATGCCGTCACTATGCCGATGTTCGCCTTATTCAATTGACGCAATGCATTTTTGTCGTCTGGATTACAGGCGGCAAAACCATGGGCTAAATTGCCACAGCTCAATGAGCTGCGGTGTACACCATGGTTACGGGCATCATTCAATGCGGCGAGATAACCTTCACGTGGCGCTTTGCTACGGGCAATAATTCTGTCGGTAACAGCTTGAACTACTGAGTGTATTTCTACTGAGTGCATAGTGACTCCTTAAGCGCTCCAGAACACATCAACGGGCGTTTTACGCTGCGCTAATACGGCTCTGATAGGCATAGCATGGACATCATCACTTTCTAACGCTTGACGATATACGGATAATTTCTGTTCCCCGACCAAGTGCAGATAAATTTGTCTGCTGTTCAGAATCGCACTCTTAGAGAGCGTGATCCTGCCGTGGGGCGCTGTGGTGGGGTTCGTCGCCACACACAAGGCTTGGGTTGTGAGCGCATGTTCAAGCTCAGCACTGCAGGGAAACCAAGAGCAGGTATGACCATCGTTACCCATGCCTAACACCACCACATCAAAAGGACGTGGGAAGTTAGACAAGGACTCGGCGGCCATATCGGCGCCCGCTTCTGCGGTCGAAAACATGTTTTTTAAACCGCGGAATTTGGCATTCGCCGCACGGTTTTGTAATAAATGTTCACGCACGAGACGCTCATTAGAAGCATTGGCGTCGGCTTCAACCCAGCGCTCATCGGCAAGCGTGATATAAACATCACTCCAATCGATGGATTTCATGCTCAATAGTTGAAATAACTTAAGCGGCGTCGAACCACCGGAAACCACTAAGCTCGCTTTTCCGCGGGCATCAACGGCTTCCTGCAACTGGCTCGCAATTCTATTAGCAAGCTGTTGTTCTAACGCACTTGGCGTATCGAAAGATTTGAATACGGTTTCTTTAATCATCAAAGTCTCCTACTCGTCCCACGAACGGCCATCTTTGGTGATCAAAGCAACTGACGCAACTGGACCCCAAGTACCCGCAGGATAAGGTTTTGGTTTTTCGTTGCTTTGTTCCCACGATTGGATAATGCCATCCACCCAAGTCCATGCCTGCTCGACTTCGTCACGGCGCACGAACAGCGCTTGATTACCGAGCATAGCTTCGAGTAATAGACGCTCGTAGGCATCGGCGATGCGTTCATTTTTAAAGGTATCGGAGAAGCTCAAATCGAGTTTAGTGGTTTGTAGACGTTGTTTTTGCTCCAAACCTGGCACTTTGTTCATCATCTGGATTTCAACCCCTTCATGGGGCTGCAAACGGATTGTCAGCTTGTTCGGTGGCAGATTACGGTAGCTGGAGCGATATAAGTTATGCGGTGGGTTTTTGAAATACACCACAATTTCAGAGCTCTTAAACGGCATACGTTTACCGCTACGTAAATAGAAAGGCACGCCCGCCCAACGCCAGTTGTCTATATCCACGCGGATCGCCACGAAGGTTTCTGTGTGTGATTGAAGGTTGGCGCCTTCTTCTTCTAAATAACCCGGTACTGGACTGCCCTTTAAGAAGCCTGCGCTGTACTGACCGCGTACGGTATTTTCATACACATTGTCAGAATTAATCGGACGCAGTGATTTAAGTACTTTAACTTTTTCATCACGGATGCTATCAGCGTCTAAGTTAACAGGTGGGTCCATGGCAACGAGCGTTAACACTTGCAGCAAATGGTTTTGGATCATGTCACGCATTTGACCCGCTTTGTCGAAGTAACCCCAACGGCCTTCGATGCCTACTTCTTCTGCGACTGTGATCTGGACGTGGTCAATCGTACGGTTGTCCCACTTAGAAGCAAATAAAGAGTTCGCAAAACGCAGGGCAATCAAGTTCTGTACGGTTTCTTTACCTAAGTAATGGTCGATACGGTAAACCTGACGTTCTTTGAAGTAAGCGGAAACTTGGTCATTGATAACACGAGAAGAGTCTAAATCTGAGCCGATGGGCTTTTCGAGCACCACGCGTGAATCTGGGTGGATAAGATCTTGTTCATGCAAACAACGGCAAATGTCGCCGAATATTGCAGGTGGCGTAGCAAAGTAACTGACCATAACGCGCTCTTCTGGTTTGAGCAGATCATGGAAGGCACTGTAGCCCGCTGAATCGGTAAAGTTAGTGCCAATATAGTGGCAGCGGGACAGGAAACGTTGGAGAGTCTCTTCGCACAAAGGCTCTTTCACGAAGGTGTTTAATGCAAGCGTGACTAATTCGATAAACTCATCTTGAGTAAACTCGTCTTTCGCGACACCGATCACTTTCGTATCTTTATCGAGAAGTTCAGCTTTATCTAGCTGGTATAAAGAAGGTAACAACTTGCGTCGTGCCAAATCGCCTTTAGTACCAAAGAGTACGAAGTCACAAGCTTTGGCGCCTGATGTTGTTTTGCCCATTGCGTTACGATCTCCTTTGTATGTCGTGTCCCTTCATGTCGATGAAGAAATCCACACTTTTGTTGTAATATAACAACAGAATTTGTTAAATGCATCTATTTTTATAAATATTAACATTCTTGCTAACTAGTCACTTGCTGCATAAATCTGATATGCTTTTTGTGCTTAAATTACTGAAGGTAGTAAAGTCTTATTTCAAAATTGTACTGAAAAGTTACTACATAGAGTCTATTAGTGGGCTGCCAGTCTTGATCTGCGCCCACGAAATAAAAATAAATAAAATTACATTCTCAATTTAGCGGACATACGCGTATGAATACCCTAGAAAAGGTTCAAAAAAGCCTCACCCATTTTAGTAAATCAGAACGCAAAGTTGCAGAGGTGATCTTAGCATCACCACAGACAGCTATACATTCTAGCATCGCCACACTGGCTAAGATGGCAGATGTCAGTGAACCTACTGTGAATCGTTTCTGCCGCCGCTTAGATACTAAAGGTTTCCCTGATTTTAAGTTACATCTAGCGCAAAGTCTTGCGAACGGTACACCTTATGTGAGCCGCCACGTTGAAGAAGATGATTCAACTGAGTCTTACACGACAAAAATATTCGAATCTTCAATGGCTTCGCTCGATACCGCACGTCAAAGCCTAGACATTTCAGCCATTAATAAAGCCGTTGATATTCTCACTCAAGCTAAGACTATTTCCTTTTTTGGCCTAGGCGCATCCGCTTCAGTTGCCCATGACGCGCAAAATAAATTCTTCCGCTTTAATGTCCCTGTCATCTGTTTTGACGATGTTCTAATGCAACGCATGAGCTGTATCAACAGTAATGAGGGCGATGTGGTGGTATTGATTTCCCACACTGGCCGCACTAAGTCATTGATTGAAATCGCGCGTTTAGCGAGAGAAAATGGTGCAGCTGTGATTGGTATTACCGCCCGCAACTCGCCTTTGTCAATGGAATGTACACTGCCCGTGACAATGGAAGTGCCAGAAGATACTGACATGTATTTACCTATGGCCTCGCGTTTAGCCCAATTAGTCACTATAGATGTATTGGCAACGGGTTTTACCTTACGTAGAGGCCCACGTTTCCGCGATAATTTGAAACGAGTGAAAGAAGTGTTAAAAGAGTCTCGCATCAATAAAGATCCGATACTGTAACTCACTTCCTTTTCTAAAAATGGCTAGTGTTGATCCTTAACCTAGCCATTTATCGTGCAAATATCAGCGATACCTCACAATTTTCATACATAACTTTAGATCAATTTGATTGTAACTTTACTACAAAATTTGGAATTGCATGGTAATATAGTCCCAAGATTTTTTTTAACTTTAACGGAGTATCCTTATGTTCCGCAGAACCAAAATCGTCACCACTCTAGGTCCCGCTACCGATCGTGATGATAACCTACGCCGCATCATCGCGGCAGGTGCAAACGTTGTACGTCTTAATTTCTCCCACGGTTCCCCCGAAGATCATCTAAAACGAGCAACTCAAGCGCGCGAAATCGCTAAAGAGTTAGGCGTTCATGTGGCCATTCTTGGTGACTTACAAGGCCCTAAAATCCGCGTTTCTACTTTCAAAGACAATAAGAAAGTACAACTCGTATTAGGTCAAGCCTATGTACTTGATGCCGAGTTAGCCAAAGGTGAAGGCGACGAGACCCAAGTGGGTATCGATTACAAGCAATTGCCAGACGATGTGACTGTTGGTGATATCCTGATGTTAGATGATGGCCGTGTTCAATTACGCGTTGAGCGTGTTGAAGGCCGTAAAGTGCATACCACAGTGACTGTGGCAGGCCCTTTATCTAACAACAAAGGTATTAACAAACAAGGCGGCGGACTTTCTGCTGCTGCGCTGACCGAAAAAGACAAGGCTGACATTCTCACTGCAGCAATGATCCAAGTGGATTATTTAGCCGTGTCTTTCCCGCGCAGTGGTGCAGACTTGGACTATGCACGCGATCTTGCCCGTCAAGCAGGTTGTAATGCGTTGATCGTTGCTAAAGTTGAACGTGCTGAAGCGGTTGCGACCGATGCCGCGATGGATGATGTTATCTTAGCGTCTGACGTTGTTATGGTTGCCCGTGGTGACTTAGGTGTTGAAATTGGTGATGCTGCACTCGTTGCAGTGCAGAAGAAGTTAATCGCCCGTTCACGCCAACTGAATAAAGTCGTCATCACTGCCACCCAGATGATGGAATCGATGATTTCAAGCCCAATGCCAACCCGCGCCGAAGTGATGGACGTGGCGAACGCTGTGCTTGATGGTACCGATGCTGTGATGTTATCTGCTGAAACTGCTGCCGGTGACTTCCCAGAAGAAACCGTTAAGGCAATGGCAAACGTGTGTGTTGGCGCTGAATCTCACCCAAGTGTGATTGTGTCTAAGCATAGATTAGATGTGCGTTTCACTTCAGTTGAAGAAACCATTGCACTATCAACTATGTATGCAGCAAACCACCTAGAAGGCGTTAAGGCGATTATCGCTCTGACTGAATCGGGTGCAACACCACAGTTGATGTCTCGTATCAGTTCTTCACTGCCAATCTTAGGTTTATCACGTCACGCAACAACCTTAGCCAAAATGGCCTTGTACCGCGGCGTGTTGCCAATTTACTTCGATTCAACTATCCACCCAGCCGATGAGCTAGCGCAAAAAGCGTTAGAAGCATTAACTGCGGCTGGTTATTTGAATAGCGGTGATATGGTATTAATGACCAAAGGCGATGCAATGGAAACGATTGGCGGCACTAACACCTGTAAAGTGTTGATCGTAGCTTAGGTTGCTTAAGCTTCTTCTAACAACTCAAGCGCGTTAGAAAAAAGCCAATAAAAAACCACCTCATGAAGGTGGTTTTTTTATATTGACTGTTTTCTGTAAGTGCAGATTTCTGTTGGTGAAGATTTGTTGGTCTCTCATTTCAGAGGGAAATCCAAACGGCCTAAGCGGCTAGCTATCGAACTTAACACCGCTTAGACCAAACTGCACTAACATTAAACGCTAACATTAAACGCTAACATCAAACATTAGCAATCACTATAACGCTTCGAAATCATTCACATTAATTGCCGCTAAGCGCAGCTTATCAGCATGCTGTAACTTTTGTTCTTCGTCGGCAGTGATAACGCCAGTCTCGAGTGCTTTTGCAAACAAGACTAGATTCGGCACTTTTGCTGGCAACTCACCGGCACGCTGCGCTTTCTTCAGTTTTTTATAGATATCTTTACAGGCATATTGCGCGATAAATGCTTGCTCAACTTCAGCAATACCACCCTTATCCCCTTCAAATTCAGGACATAAGAAAGTAATACGTTCACGAGCAGGGCCAGGCTTCAACATACCGCTAACTAAATCGGTCGCCATTTTGTCGCTCGGTGCAGTGAAGTGATTACCCAGTGGAAAAATTAAGCCGCGCAGTAACCAGGCCACAGGACGGCTCGGGAAGTTACGAATCGTGTCTTCCAACGCTTTAGCCGCCAAGTGCAAACGATTGGCCATTACATAACGTACCGCAGGCAAATCGTCCTGTTGACGGCCATTATCTTCAAATAACTTCAAGGTCGCTGAGCCTAAATACAACTGGCTGAGCACATCACCCATACGTGCCGACAGCATTTCTTTACGTTTTAAATCGCCGCCCATGATCAGCATTGATAAATCTGTCATTAAGGCTAATGCAGACGAAATACGCGACATATCTTTATAGTACTGCTTAGTTTCACCGCTCACTGGCGCACTGCCAAAACGGCTACCGCTTAACGCGCTAAACAACGCACTGAAAGCATTACGCGTGGCATAACCCATGTGACCCATTAATAGCGCATCAAAACGCTCTAAGGCTTCATGTTGGTTTTCCATCGCTGCGGCTTCCATTTCGGCAAGTACGTAAGGATGGCAGCGAGTCGCACCTTGACCAAAAATCATCAATGAGCGGGTTAGAATATTCGCGCCTTCCACAGTGATCGAAATTGGATTCGACATATAAGGGTGGCCTAAATAGTTTTTAGGTCCTAATTGAATGCCCTTACCCGATTGAATATCCATGGCATCGTTCATCACAGAACGGCCTAATTCAGTCATGTGGTACTTAGCTATCGCGGTCACGACCGAAGGTTTGACTTTAAGATCGATACCCGTGGTTGTTAAACGGCGTGCGGCTTCTAACTGATAAGTGTTGGCAATAATACGCGCCAGCGCTTCTTGCACCCCTTCAAACTGACCAATTGCCATACCAAACTGGTGACGCACATAGCTGTAAGCCGTTGTCGTCTTCGTCGCCATGTGACCAGAAGCCGTTGCCAATGCTGGCAATGAAATACCGCGGCCCGCTGACAAACACTCAACCAGCATACGCCAGCCTTTACCTGCAAACTCAGGGCCACCGATAATCCAATCGAGCGGGATAAACACTTCTTTACCTTGAGTAGTACCGTTCATAAACGCCATACCCAGCGGATTATGACGACGACCAATCACCACACCAGGATGATCCGTTGGGATCAACGCACAGGTAATGCCTAAGTTTTTCTTATCGCCAAGCAGACCTTCAGGATCGCGCATTTGGAACGCTAACCCCAGAACTGTTGCTACAGGCGCCAGCGTGATATAACGCTTATCCCATGTTAGTTTAAGCCCAAGCATTTCTTCGCCGTTGAAAGTATCACGACACACAATACCGACATCGGGGATAGCGCCGGCATCGCTGCCCGCTTCTGGACCAGTTAACGCAAAACAAGGAATTTCATCGCCTTTAGCCAAAGCAGGTAACCAACGTTCTTTCTGCTCGCTCGTACCATAGTGGGTCAGCAACTCACCAGGACCTAAAGAGTTCGGCACCATCACAGTCACAGCGGCGCTTACGCTACGGCTGGCTAATTTGCTGACAATGGTCGAGTTTGCATAGGCAGAGAAAGCTTTACCACCAAATTTCTTCGGAATGATCAGTGCGAAGAAACCTTCTTTCTTAAAGTATTCCCACAGCTCCGGCGGTAAATCCTTGCGGTTATGCACTATGTCGAAATCATCGATCATCGTCAGTGCTGTCATTACTTGATTATCAATAAAGTCTTTTTCTTCAGCAGTTAGCGTGGGTTTGCCATAGCTATGCAAGGTATTCCAGTTAGGATTTCCGCGAAATAACTCCCCTTCCCACCAGACATCACCGGCTTCCATCGCTTCGCGCTCGGTATCTGAAAGTGGCGGCAAGACCTTCTTGAAAAAACTAAAAACTGGGCGGGTAATAAACTGCATCCGGATATTTTTCACCGCAAACAACACGACAATGGCTATCAGGGCAAGAATTATAATCGTCAACATTATCAAGACCTTTTAATTAAGAAGAAACTGGGACTGATACGCCAGCCGCCATGTAGGGGATCACTTTACGGATCACGGCTTCGATGTCGTTATGCTCACCAAACTCAGCAGCAGCAATGTCATTTAGGGCATCAGCGGACGCCATAGTGAACACGATAGTGCCTAAGGTAAAGTGTAAGCGCCAAAACATTTCAGCGGGTGGAATATGTGGTGCACTGGCCGAAACGGCTTTAACAAAAGCATCCAGATGCTGGCCGTAATGGGTAGTGATAAACCAACGTAAATGCCCTTGGCTTTCGATATAGCCACGGCCTAAAAGCTGCAGGAAGATCGTGGTGCCTTCTGTACGTAGCGCGTTTAAATCCAATAAAGGATCGACCAAAGAAGACAGGATCTCTTCGAGTGTTGCTTGTGCTGGAGCGGCATTTAAACGGTGAATTTGGCTTGAAGCAGCAGGCATAAATACGTCTAAATAGCGGGCTAACACTGCACGGATCAGCTCTTTTTTAGAACCAAAGTGATAATTGACCGATGCTAAATTCACCTCAGCTTTGCTGGTAATGAGTCGCAAGGAAGTCTCAGAAAAGCCCCGTTCGGCGAACAGTTTTTCTGCGGCATCAAGTATTCTAGTTTTTGTATCGGATCGACTTGCCATTCCGTGACCTTGAATTAATTTAAAACACTCGTTTAAATTAAACATTGGCACCACGGATGTCAAACTAAAATTGGACAAATTCACCGCTTTCTAGTCTGTGATATAAGCGGTATGTCGTACATGTCCGAATAAGTGTTAAAAACAAGTCAATTAACCCTTGTGCAATAACCCTGTGGTTTAGGTAAACTGTGTAACACAAAAACAACAAGGACAACTAGACATGGTTATTTCATTGAATCGTCGCAGTAAAATCGCCCTCACAGTGGCACTCGCGCTGGGATTAACGGCCTGTAATGATGCACAAAGTAAAACAGACAAAACAGCTACAGTAGAAGCAGTTGTCATCAATACCGCCCCAGATAAAGCACAAGCCATTGCTTTTATTAACGATGCTGAAGCCAAGATGGCCGAATTATCGATTGAATCTAATCGCGCCGAGTGGATTTACAGCAACTTTATTACTGATGATACCGCGGCCCTGTCTGCCGCAGTCGGCGAAAAGGTCAGTGCCGCGTCGGTAAAATTTGCAACTGAGGCGGCTAAGTATGCCAATGTGCAACTCGATCCCGTAAATGCCCGCAAGCTCAATATACTGCGCAGTGCATTAGTGTTACCCGCGCCGCTCGATCCTGCGAAGAATACCGAGCTGGCGCAAATTAGTTCAGAATTAAATGGCTTGTACGGCAAAGGAAAATACTGTTTTGCCGACGGCAAGTGTATGACTCAGCCTGAGCTATCGAGCTTAATGGCCGAATCACGTGATCCCGTAAAATTACTGGAAGCGTGGAAAGGCTGGCGTGAAATAGCTAAACCCATGCGCCCCTTGTTTCAACGCGAAGTTGAACTGGCCAATGAAGGCGCAAAGGATCTCGGTTATGCCAACCTGTCTGAACTATGGCGCAGTCAATACGATATGAAGCCCGATGACTTTTCACAGGAACTCGACCGTCTTTGGGGCCAAGTTAAGCCACTTTATGAGTCCTTGCACTGCTACGTGCGGGGAGAATTGAATAAAGAGTACGGCGATACCGTCGCACCGACCACTGGCCCCATCCCTGCACACTTACTTGGCAACATGTGGGCCCAGCAATGGGGCAATGTGTATGATCTCGTCGCCCCTGACAATGCCGATCCGGGTTACGATGTCACTGAGTTACTGGCAAAGAAAGGCTATGACGAGCATAAAATGGTGAAACAAGCCGAAGGCTTCTTCACATCATTAGGGTTCGCACCATTGCCAGAAAGTTTTTGGGCGCGTTCTCTATTCGTACAACCAAAGGACCGTGATGTGGTTTGTCACGCTTCGGCGTGGGATCTCGATAATCTCGACGATATCCGCATTAAAATGTGTATCCAAAAAACTGCCGAAGATTTTAGCGTTATCCACCACGAACTTGGGCATAACTTCTATCAACGCGCTTATAAGCAACAACCCTTCCTATTTAAAAACAGCGCCAACGATGGTTTCCATGAAGCCATTGGTGACACGATTGCACTGTCGATTACGCCAAGCTATTTAAAGCAAATCGGCTTATTAGAAGAAGTACCTGATGCATCTAAGGATATCGGCCTCTTACTAAAACAAGCCTTAGACAAAATTGCTTTCTTGCCCTTTGGCCTGATGATAGATCAGTGGCGCTGGAAAGTGTTTAGCGGCGAAATCACGCCCGCCCAATATAACCAAGCTTGGTGGGATCTGAGGGAAAAATACCAAGGCGTCAAAGCACCGACTGAACGTAGTGAAGCAGATTTTGATCCGGGTGCTAAATACCATGTACCAGGCAATGTACCCTACACCCGTTACTTCCTAGCGCATATTTTGCAATTCCAATTCCATCAAGCGCTGTGTGAAACTGCAGGCGATAAAGGTCCGGCACACAGATGCAGTATTTATGGCAATCAAGCCGCGGGAGAGAAACTCAATAAGATGCTCGAGTTAGGCTTAAGTAAACCTTGGCCAGAAGCATTGAAAGAAGTCACCGGCAAAGAAACGATGGATGCAAAAGCGGTGCTCGATTACTTCGCCCCACTTAAAACATGGTTAGATGAGCAAAATACCACCGCAAACCGCCAGTGTGGTTGGTAAGGGTTCGTTAAATCATTACCCAATAACATAAAACAAAATGCCCAATAAAATTGGGCATTTTTATTCAATACTTATCTGTTTAATCTAACGCCATCCCATTCCTTTGCGATTGGCTTCACGGTTTTCAAGCTTAAGCTGTTCTGACTTAGTTAACATCACATAAAGTGCTCCAGCACCGCCCTGCTCGGTTTTCGCCGAATGATAGGCAAGCACCATGTCGAGTTGTGATAACCAATAGCACACAGCGGATTTGAGCAATCCCGCAAAGGGTTGACTCTGATAGCCTTTACCGTGGATCAACATGACACAGCGTTCACCATGTGCCTGCGCTGCCAGTAAATAGTTAAGGACGGCATCACGAGCTTGGTTTAACCGATAAGCATGCACATCAAGCTCCATCTTGATGCTGTATTGCCCCATTCGGAGTCGTTTAAAAACGCCGCCCTGTACCCCCTCACGCTTAAAGCTCACAATGTCATCTGGCGCTTGCTGTGGAAACGCTTTTAAATCCAGTGGCATACACGCTAGGAAGGCTTCCCGTTGTAAAGCATCGCGTCTGTGTATTTGCTCAGCCGTCAACGCTTTCGGTGCTAAATTTACCACTGGCATATCGCCTTTTAGTGGCACGACTCCAGCCATTTCCTCAAAAAACAGTGCTGATTCATCATCCAGCATGGCAAGCTCCTTTACTTCACACTCTTGTACAGAAACACACTTTGTAAACATTCAAGGCTTTAGTTCAGCGGGCGCCTCCATTATAGTGACGCCATGATTGCCAGATTAGAATAAAGTAATGAAATTTTTGCCGCTAGTCCTGATGTGCTTATTGTCACTACCAAGCTTAGCCAATCCAGCTAAAACTCATACAAAACCCACTGATGATCAATTGATCAACGCTAATTACCCTTTGTTTATTAGCGCTTTTAATCAATTGTCCCCTGAGGTGACCCGTGAGATTTACGCTGATGACGCTAGCTACTTATCTGAGAGTCAAAGTAAAGAAATTTACTATGGACGAGACAATATTGTCGCCATTTACAAGAAGTTTTTCGATAAAATCCACGCCAAAAAAGCCACTATTGACGTGGATTTCCGCATTACTAAACGCAAAATTATCGGTAATGGTGCAATAGATACAGGCTATTATTTGGTTCGATTTTACCCGGCACAAGAAACTGGCGAACCTGTGAGTGAATTTGCTGGCAAATTTGCTATTGGTACAGAAAAAGTCTCATCCACCCAATGGAAAGTGAGCTTAGATACCAATAACCGCGCAGAACCTAGCTATTATCTGAATGCGAAACCAGTGCCTAACTTGTATTATGGTCGCCAATTTCCGCCTTTACCTGCGGGTAAAAAATTACCCTAATGTTAATGCCGATTACGTTTAAATGGATTGTCTAACATCTAACGCATTTAGATATAAATAGAATAAATTCAAACAAATATAATTAAACTAAAGATTTAGCTAACATGACTACAACTAAGCAAGCCTGCCCCTGTGGCAGTGGGATAAGCTATCAAGATTGCTGTGGTCCACTGCATACGCATGTAGACTCTGGGCAAATCATTGCCCGTACTCCTGAACAACTTATGCGCTCACGCTACTGCGCATTTGTATTGAAAAATTTTGATTACATTTTAAAAACACATCACCCTGACCATCTAAATGGCCTTACTCTCACGAGCCTCAATGCTGGTCCTCACCCACATTGGTTAGGATTAGATGTACAGAGCAGCACTGAAACACCAATCCACAATGCTCAAGCGGCAATAGCTGAACAACGACATGGCACAGTTACTTTTAAAGCTTGGTATAAGCTCGATGGTGAAATTGATGCTATCTATGAGCGATCCGAATTTATCTACCAAGAAAGTCGCTGGTATTACAGCCAAGGCCAGCAAATGACGGCTAAATTACCCGGTAGAAATGATCTCTGTATTTGCCATAGTGGCAAAAAATTCAAACAATGCTGCTTAAAATCTTAATAGGTATACAGTGCTGAACTGCACTGGAAAATTACGATGAAGGTTTATAGTGCTGATTGAACAAGTACAGAGATCAACAATAAAGGCAACCTAGATTACAAACCTAGGTTGCCTTTATTTTATCGTGAGCAGCACATTTGAAACAATTGTGACTTAGTGGGTTATATGTAACTTTAGTGGGTTATGGCCGAAGCGCTTTTAGCCGACAAGATAAATTGTGCAAACTCAGGCTCCCGTAATGCAGGACTATAGAGATAACCCTGTGCCTGATGGCAAAAACTTTTCGCTAAAAACGCTTCTTGCTCAAGGGTTTCAACCCCTTCTGCCGTCAAAGATATATTTAATGCATTCGCCATGGCGATAATGGCTGACACAATTTCGCGACTTTCACGGCTGACGGTAAGATCTGAAATAAACGAACGATCAATCTTAAGTTTACTGATCGGAAACTGCTTCAAATAACGCATAGAGCAGTAACCCGTCCCAAAATCGTCAATCGCGAGCCCTACGCCTAATTCCGCTAATTCTTGGCATAACAAGGTCGCGTGACGAATATCACCCATCAATTCAGTCTCAGTGATCTCTAAGATTAAAGTCTTAGGTTTCAAGCGATAACGCGTCAACAACTGCCACACTTGCTCAAATAAATTACCACTGAAGAACTGGCGGGCCGACACATTCACATGCATTGTCATATCTGCATTATGATGCTGCCATAGGTTTAACTGTCGACAAGCGGCCTCTAAAACCCAACTGCCGATAGAATTAATCATCCCCGACTGCTCTGCAATATCAATAAAGGAAGCTGGAAATAACACGCCTCTTTTAGGATGGTGCCAACGGATTAAGGCTTCGGCGCCAATATAGGTATTCTGCTCAAGATCCCTCAGTGGCTGATAATAAAGCTCAAACTGACGGCCACGGATCGCACTGTGTAAATCACGTTCTATCTGCGCATCCTCTTTAAATGCACTCAATAACGTGCTGTTAAATACTTGGATTGCAGTGCCTTTTTTCTTTTTAGCATACTGCACTGCAATATCGGCACAGGTTAATGGGGCAAACAAACTCGCCACAGAGGCAATATCAACCACAGCTAAAGCAGGCTTAGGTTCGACTTGCTCACGGCCGATTAAAATAGGCATAGCAAGATGTTGATACAGGCGAGTACTAAAATAATCGAGATCGTAAACCGCATTATCATCGGTCAACAGCACGGCAAATTCATCGCTGCCGACGCGGGCAATTTCGGTGGCCTTATTAATCTCAGAAAAATGTTTCAAACGGCGGGCAATTTCTATCAACAAGCTATCGCCATTTTCATGGCCATAGGTATCGTTAAAACGCTTAAATCCCACTAAATCAACTAATAACAACAGTCCCTTCGTGGTACGTTCAAGGACTCGATTAAAATGAGTACGGTTATGGAGTCCCGTTAATCCACAACGCCAAGCAAGCCGTTCAAGCTCTGACTTATAGTTATGCTCGTCGGTATTTTCTTCACACGAGACCAAGGCATAATGATTGCCGCGATCGGTAATGAACTGACTCAGCACGTATGTCAGCCAATAACGACTGCCATCGGCACGACTAAACTGCACTTCGCCTTTGGCAATTTCGCCCCTAAAGATTTGCGCTAGGGTTTGCTCGGCTAATTGGGCATGCTGCTTGAAAAAAGCCAACTCACGGATATTCGCGCCGATAATCTGTTCACGGGGCATGCCAGTGATTTCACTGTGCGCCTGATTCACATACTCGACTTTTTCAGTATGCAGATTAATTAACATACTGATTTGTCGCGATTGTTCAGTGGCACAGCGAAATAAACTCAAGCTTTCTTCTTTATCGTAGCTGTGTTTTGTCGCTAAGGTCAGGGCTAATTGGTCGGCCATCTGGCACGCGAGGTGAATTTCACTGTCATGCCAGTGGGGAGTCAATTGTGCCCGCTCGATGCAGAGCACACCTTCGAGATGGCCATTGATACGAATGGCGATGTCAAGACTCGAGTTGATTTGCCGCGGGATAAAATAGCACTCAGCCAATTCACTTAAACGTGGATCGGTCAGGGCATTGCCTGCATCGATATGGCGCAGAGTTTTGAGCTCGTGTACATACCGGGGACAATCTTGTAATAACTTAGGTCTATGAATGTCTTGCAACATCATAGAACCAAATTGTGCGACGAGTGATTGGGTTTGTTGATCAGATGAAAAAGTCCACACTGATACCAAAGAAACCGCTAAATTCTGGCACAACAACTCTGTGGTTAACTCTGCCGTCTTTGTGAAATCGCCCTGCTGTTTTGCAGTTGACTGTACCAAAGACTCCAATAAATGCTGATGCTGACGTCGCTTCACGCTGGTTCCCTACAAAACTTCGTGTTGGGCTAAAGGTCTTTGCTGTTAGCAAACTTACCTCAAAATGTGGAATTAAGCTGATTGAATTATTCTTATTTGGAGGCATATTACACTAACTGTTGTAAGCACAGCAACATGTGGCACAATTTATTACAATTTGGTTAACAATAGCAGCATTTTTAGGCAATTAGCGCGATTTCCGGATATCCATAACCGACTAAAAACTAAAGTGCTGCTTTAAAAATTACAGGCCGTTTTCCAATTGAAAAATCATTTTTTCCGCGCTGACATTGAAGGTCAGCAGTAAGTCGACGCCTTCAGTCTTAGTCACAAATTCAGTTTGCACTTCAGCAAATCGAGTTTGAGCGCGTGTTGCCATGCTTTCGGCATCCGCTTGAGCGCTATCGCCAACAAAATTTAACGTCAATAACGTATCGTGTTCATCAATAACGGCGCCGATATCGACAAAGCTGCCGCAATCGGTGCAAGTGTCATTCACTGTCGGGCTCTGTGCTTCTATTATGCCTTTCATCTGTATTCCTTAATGTATAGAGCGACTGATTAACGGCATCACTAAAATATGCTCGTTAAATTTTTAACGTGGTAAATTTTAACTCGATAGGTTAATACGAATTATAGGTAATTAAGCTTCAAGATAACTGGCTTTAGCTCACGCTTATTTATCGAAATGGATCAGATTGACCCGATGGGTATTGAAGATCACTTGCGGGAAGACGGCCTTAGGCTGAAGCGAGCAAAGGCACAAGATTACGTTGGATTGCCAATTGATCAGCAAAGTGCATGATCTCGACTTTGGGTGCTGTTAATTGGCCCCTTTGTCTCAGCTGAGTGACATGGTCACAGTTACTTAACGCTTCTGCCATTGCGACTGGCTCGCCGCCACGGATGACTAAGGCTTCCGGTCGCAATGCTTGTTGTAATTGAAACGCACGTGGACCTTGAGCCATAAAAATACTGCTGTTATCAACCACAGGCTCAGCAGACGATAAATCCGCCATTAAACTTTGCTGCGGTGGCAATTCGAACTGACGTTGTAATTTTTGCGCCATATCAAGTTCATTTTGCCATTGGAATTGCGCCATGTCCCGAGCGTCAACCGACAGTAACGACAGCAACAGGGCGAATTCGCCCCGTCTGTCGTTTTCTATCGCCGCGTTTAAGCGGGTGCCAATTTGGGCTTCGTTGACTAAAGGAACATCAATTTGCATAAAAAAACATCGTCAAAACAATTCGTTGTTAGTTAATCGACCATTTGATACATAACTTTAGGAATATTTTTAAATTGGGTATTTACATGGAAAAGGTTTCTGACTACTATGGCGGCCGCAATTGAGGAGGGGTTCCCGAGTGGCCAAAGGGATCAGACTGTAAATCTGACGGCTCAGCCTTCGAAGGTTCGAATCCTTCTCCCTCCACCATTTGCACTGCAAGTTTTATGTGTTGTTCAAAAATGATGTAGAGTTTTACAAAAGCGTTAAAGGTATTCGTGGAGGGGTTCCCGAGTGGCCAAAGGGATCAGACTGTAAATCTGACGGCTCAGCCTTCGAAGGTTCGAATCCTTCTCCCTCCACCATCTTTATCTCTAACGCAGATAATCATTTTCAAAGACTAAGCATGGCCAATGTTTAGTTTTGTCTTGATAAACAAGTCCGTTATTGATGATGTTTTGAAAGACATTTTAAAAGTCAGTTGTAAAGCTAAAAAGAAAGTTTGTGGAGGGGTTCCCGAGTGGCCAAAGGGATCAGACTGTAAATCTGACGGCTCAGCCTTCGAAGGTTCGAATCCTTCTCCCTCCACCATTTCTTTCACTCTCGCATATCCTTCTTGTTCCACTTCCGCTTAGTCTGTTCCAACTTAATCTGACTGTTCCAGCTTAAATCTGATTAAATTCTTAGTATTTCTATGTTAAGTAAACCTCTTGGTTAACGACATTTGTTTTTGATTTCAATTACGTCGTGCTCTACTTTAAGCGAATGACTTCAAGCTCATCCAATAAAACCGCTTTGCCCGTCCCTGTGATATGCTCTGAAAATGATCTCTTTCGATGTGACTACTATGATTTCTAACACGATTCAACCACCAGTGGATTCTCACAGCGCTCACAGACTCTGCCCAACATGGGAAGCCCACGCGATAGGCAAGATTGAAGCGGATTTTCAGCGCAGCGCCGATACCCACTTGATTAAGCTTGAATTACCTATGCTCGATGGCATAGATATTTATCTTAAAGATGAAAGTACCCACCCGACAGGGAGTTTGAAGCATCGCCTCGCCCGCTCACTCTTCCTCTATGCCCTGTGTAACGGCTGGATTAAGCAAGGCACGCCAATTATCGAATCCTCATCGGGCAGTACGGCGATTTCTGAAGCCTACTTTGCCCGCTTACTCGGTTTACCTTTTATTGCCGTAATGCCCAAAAGCACAGCTAAAAAGAAGATTGAGCAGATCACTTTCTATGGCGGTCAATGTCATTTTGTCGATCATTCCAGTGAGATTTACGCAGAATCGGCGCGCCTTGCCACAGAGCTTGGCGGCCATTATATGGATCAATTCACCTACGCCGAGCGTGCAACCGACTGGCGCGGTAATAACAATATCGCTAACTCGATTTTCAATCAGATGGAGCGCGAGCCACACACTATCCCGCGGTGGATAGTGATGAGCCCAGGCACTGGCGGCACATCGGCGACCATAGGCCGCTACATTCGCTATCAGAGGTTGGCAACACAACTTTGCGTGGTCGACCCGCAAAACTCCGTTTTTTTTGATTTCTATCAGAGCGGCGATGCCAGCTTAACCTGTTGCAATGGCAGTAAGATTGAAGGCATAGGTCGACCGAGAGTCGAGCCATCGTTTATTCCTGGAGTTGTCGATACTATGCTGCAAATTCCCGACGCCGCATCAGTGGCGACGATTCATTGGTTAGAACAATTGATTGGCCGTAAAACCGGCGCATCCACAGGAACCAACCTGTACGGCGCATTGCAACTTGCAGTACAAATGCAAGCGCGTGGAGAGCAAGGCTCAATAGTGACCCTCATTTGTGACTCAGGTGAGCGTTACCTTGATACTTATTACGATACAGATTGGATTACAGCTAACATCGGCGATATTGCGCCCTATCAGCGCCAACTTGCAGCATTTAATCATTTCGGCCAGTTAAGTGAGCTTGATTAAGCAACTGTATTAAGTCGTTAGGTTTAGAATCCACAAAACATCCACCATAAAAAACGCCCCACAACTGTGAGGCGTTTTTTATGCTTTGCAGATTAGCATTAATCAATATTCAAATACTTATGGGTCTGGATCGATAAGCGCCAATTACGGGCGATACACACTTTCATCGCCAGTTCTGTCGCTCTAGGCTTTTGACTAATCGGCTGCAGGCAAATCGTTTTCGCTGAAATATCGATGTCTTGCAGTAACTCATCAAGTTCATCGATGTGATTTTCAGTGGCGATAGGATGCTTAATCTCATTGGCACGGTTCAGCGCCTGTGCTAATACCTGATAGCCCCCTTTCATGTTCACCTTGGGTGATACTGTCACCCAAGTGTCATCAGCACAGTTGATTTCGAAGGTGCCACTGGTTTCGATTTGAGTCGCAAAGCCTTGACTGTGCAAGGTCTCGGTTAATTCGCGTAAATCGTACATACAAGGCTCACCGCCGGTGATCACGATATGCCGCGCAGTAAAACCTTTAGCGTGAAAGGCAGCGATAAGACTTTGCGCCGAATGATCAGCCCAGCGACCAATGGTGCCGTCTACGGTAATCACTTGCTCTGGCGACACCTTATTGGCTTCAAGCACATCCCATGTCTGTTTCGTATCGCACCAAGCACATCCCACGGGACAACCTTGTAGGCGGACAAATATGGCGGGCACTCCGGTAAAGACACCTTCACCTTGAATGGTTTCAAATACTTCGTTGACAGGGTAATTCATACTGACGTTCCACTTTTCTGGGGCGGCATTTATAGTGGATTTTAGCTTGAGCTGCAAGTCTTTGCGCCGAGAAAGCCTATTTCGGCCCTATAGTCAGAGTTTGCAAGCCCTATGGCCTGAGTTACACTAACGCCCTATTTATACCTGTTCTACGGTGAAGTGAAATCCTTTATGTCAACGAGCTTAGTGTCAAAAACAGTGGTGTCCAAAGCAGTGGTGGTATTCAGTGGCGGACAAGACTCAACAACTTGCCTTATTCAAGCCCTAACCCAGTACGATGAAGTACATGGGATCACTTTTGACTACGGTCAACGCCACCGCGAAGAAATTGAAGTTGCCAAATCCTTAGCAAAACGCTTGAAGATCACCAGTCATAAAGTCATGGATGTCACCTTACTCAATGAGTTAGCGATATCGGCACTGACCCGTGATGCGATACCCGTTTCACACGAGTTGATGGAAAATGGCTTACCCAATACCTTCGTGCCCGGCCGTAATATTTTATTTTTAACGCTTGCAGGTATTTATGCCTATCAATTAGGGGCGCAGGCGATTATCACAGGCGTGTGTGAAACCGATTTTTCAGGCTACCCTGATTGTCGTAACGATTTTGTCAAAGCGATGGAATCCGCCTTAGTTCAAGGCATGGATAAGCAACTAAAAATCATCACGCCTTTAATGTGGCTCAATAAGGCACAAACCTGGGCACTGGCGGATAAATATCGGCAACTTGATCTGGTTCGCCACCATACTCTCACCTGTTATAACGGCGTGATTGGCGATGGCTGTGGTGATTGCCCTGCCTGTCATCTTCGCAAACGTGGATTAGATGACTATCTACAGAATAAAGCAGCGGTCATGGCTGAGCTTGACGCCAGCGAGCCTAAAGCATGACACGCAGTCCCTATTGGGTCGCGCTGATGGTGAGTCTGATCTGTGCGGGTTTGTATGCCGCAGGCTTAGCAAGCCCCGATGTCGATAACCTACTCGCCTATCGCCGCAGTGCCATTAGTGAGGGTGAATGGTGGCGATTAATCACTGGAAATTTACTGCACACGAATCAATGGCATCTATTGATGAACCTTGCAGGGCTGTGGGTGGTGCTATTTTTGCACCATTTTCATTATCATCTCAAAGGCTTAAGTGCACTATTTTTCGTGTTATGTTTACTTGAAGGTATAGGCTTGTATTTAGGCTATCCGCAATTGCTTGGTTATGTCGGCTTAAGCGGTATGTTGCATGGTTTGTTCGCCTACGGCGCAGTGCAGGATATTGTCCGTAAGCTGCGCTCAGGCTATCTGCTGCTCGTTGGCGTTATCATCAAGGTCGGATACGAACAGCTTTATGGTGCCAGCAGTGATGTCACCGCCATGATAGGTGCGCGCGTAGCAACCGAGGCGCATTTGGTCGGCTTAATCTGCGGGCTGATTTGCGCTTTAGCGGTGTTTATTAAGCTAAAAATGAGCCAATCAAAAGTCCCTGCTTAATCCAAGTCAAGATATTAAAAAGCCGTCGCAGCATGATTGCTGGACGGCTTTTTTAATGCTAAGCGCAAGAATAAATCTAGGCTTTGATCAACAGGTCCCGCAGGTGCTTGACTTCATCACGCATTGCCGCCGCTTGTTCAAACTCTAAGTTGCGCGCATGTTCATGCATCTTCTTCTCAAGCTGATCAATTTGATGGCTTAACTCTGCCGCATCGACTTTATGATAATGGGACTTAGGCTCAGCCACTTTGCCATACACCGCTTTACTGTCGCGGCCATCATCCACATCCATCACATCGGTGATCCGTTTAACGACGCCCTTAGGCGTGATACCGTGCTTTAAGTTGTGCGCCCGCTGACGTTCACGACGTCGGTCAGTTTCACCTATCGCTTTCTCCATCGAATTGGTGATGCGATCGGCATAGAGGATCACTTTACCATTGACGTTACGCGCCGCGCGGCCAATCGTTTGGATGAGCGAGCGTTCAGAGCGCAAGAAGCCCTCTTTATCGGCATCTAAAATACACACCAATGACACTTCAGGCATATCTAAGCCTTCGCGCAATAAGTTGATCCCAACCAGCACATCAAACTTACCTAAACGCAGATCGCGGATGATCTCAACCCGTTCGACTGTGTCTATGTCCGAATGCAGATAACGCACTTTTACGCCATGTTCGTCGAGGTATTCAGTCAAATCCTCCGACATACGCTTAGTCAGCGTCGTCACTAACACCCGCTCATTGACGGCCACTCGCTTGGCGATTTCAGACAATAAATCGTCCACTTGGGTCCCAACGGGGCGCACTTCTAATTCAGGATCGAGCAATCCCGTTGGCCGCACAACCTGCTCAGCGATCTCGCCTTCGCTCTTTTCCAGCTCGTAGGCACTCGGTGTTGCCGACACATAGATAGTTTGCGGCATCAATTGCTCAAACTCTTCAAACTTGAGCGGCCGGTTATCCAAGGCGGACGGTAAGCGGAAACCGTATTCCACAAGAGTGGTTTTACGGGAACGGTCACCTTTGTACATAGCGCCGATTTGCGGCACAGTCACATGGGATTCATCGATAATTAATAAGCCGTCGGCAGGCAAATAGTCGAGCAAGGTTGGTGGCCCTTCCCCCGGTGCGCGGCCAGACAAATAGCGCGAGTAGTTTTCGATGCCAGAGCAGTAACCCAACTCCACCATCATTTCCACATCGTATTGCACCCGCTCATGGATACGCTGAGCTTCAATTAACTTGTTGTTATCGAGTAGATATTGCTTACGCTCACGCAGTTCTTCTTTAATAAACTCAGTGGCAGCGATGATTTTTTCCCGCGGCGTGACATAGTGAGTCTTAGGGTAAACCGTCGTACGGGCGATACGTTTAATAATATGGCCCGTTAACGGGTCAAACTCACTTAAGCGTTCAATCTCATCGTCGAACAACTCGACTCGAATGGCATTACGCTCAGAATCGGCGGGGAAAATATCAATCACTTCACCGCGCACACGATAAGTACCACGTTGTAGCTCAATATCATTGCGCTTGTACTGCAATTCACTGAGACGAATTAAGATGTCACGCTGCCCCATCACATCGCCTTGGCGTAGATGCAGCAACATTTTTAAATAGGAATCGGGATCGCCCAAGCCATAAATGGCCGACACCGAAGCAATCAGCACCACATCTTTACGCTCTAACAGCGCCTTAGTGGCGGATAAACGCATCTGCTCAATGTGAGCATTAACCGAAGCGTCCTTTTCGATAAAGGTATTTGATGCAGGTACATAGGCTTCGGGCTGGTAGTAATCGTAGTAAGAAACGAAATACTCGACCGCATTATGGGGAAAGAACTCTTTCATCTCGCCATAAAGCTGCGCCGCCAAGGTTTTATTAGGCGCCATGATAATCGTGGGCCGACCTAACTTTTGGATCACATTGGCAATCGTGAAGGTTTTACCTGAGCCCGTCACCCCGAGTAAGGTTTGGCAGGCCAGACCCGCTTCGAGTCCATCGACTAATTTGGCAATCGCTGTAGGTTGGTCGCCTGCGGGGGCGAATTGCGATTCAAGCTGAAAAACAGATTCTGACACGCGCACATATCCTTTTAGTGAGTCACCCCATTCTAATCAAGTCACCGACTAAGCTCCACAGTTATCCTTCCTGTCGTCATATCAATACGATCTAAAACCGCAAGATGACAATTTAAAGGAAGAAACATGAAACTTTTAAACTAAGGCGTTTTCAGCGTTTTTTGCTCACAAAACACCCGCAAACTAAGCAAAAATGCCAATTTAATACACAAGAAATCAATTTCGTTCGATTACAAAATTGCAACCTTGTTTTTACCCTCAACAAAAACCACTTGCTTTTAGTATGCATTTGATAATGCTTAAATTTATTTTTGAACCCCAAAATAGTGCATTTTAAGTCCGCCGCCCATACCCCAAGGCTTTGGCGGCCATTTTTCAGGACAACTCACAGGGTTATCCACAGATTTTGTTGATAAGTCGAAATAACCTAGAAACCACGCGGGATTGGAGGCTGTCATGTGTCTTAACAACCGTCTCTCGGCATTTAGTAATTTAATTACATTTGATAAATGTTGCTACTTGTATCAATTTGTAGCGCGCCACGAGATTTGATAAACGAATTCACCTAAATTGAAAATTAGTGATTAATCAATTACTCGTTGGTTCACTTAGTTTGATAAATATGGGTTCACTCAATTTGATAAACTTCTCAATAAGCCCCCTAAATCGAGGGCTATTGAGTCTTTTCTACTTAGTTAATACGTTGGTCTACCAGTTCCAAATGAGCAGTTCTTGCTGCTCTCCAGAGCGTTTTGAGCCTCCTACCGTGTAACGTATTCCAAGCGTCTTCATTTGTAGTCCAGCGAATGCCTCGCGCATCTCTGGTATGTCATTCACACTGATCACCATCTTGCCTTTGATTGTCTTCGCGAGCTCGGCCATCAAGGCATATTGCTCTAGTCCAAAATCTACACCATAACCTGCGGTACTCCAGTAAGGTGGGTCTAAATAGAACAAGGTTTCTGGCTTATCGTATCGTCTTACGCACTCTGCCCAGTCCAACCGCTCGATATAGGTTCTTGCCAAGCGTAGGTGAGCAACGCTGAGATCTTCCTCAATCCTTAACAAGTTCAAACCAGCTGGTCGAGACGCTGAACACCCAAAATTCTGACCTGATACTTTCCCGCCAAACGCCAGCTTTTGAAGATAGTAGAAGCGACTCGCTCGTTGAATATCGGTTAAGGTCTCAGGGTTAGTATTCTTCTGCCATAGGAACTCTTCACGGCTAATTAAAGCCCATTTAAAGTGCCTTATAAACTCTTCTAAATGATGTTTAATCACTCGATAAAGATTAACGAGATCACCATTCATATCGTTGACCACTTCCACCCTCGCCTCATCCTTGCTAAAGAACATTGCAGCGCCGCCGCAGAAGGGTTCGACATAGGTATGGTGTTCAGGGAATATCGGTAAAATCTGCTTAACTAATCTACGCTTACCGCCCATCCAAGGGATAATCGGTTTTGGCATGTGAGCCTCCTTTTTTAGGATTTTTTATGCTAGGCTCGGTTCGCCGTGTCGACGCGGTGAGGGAGCCTTGGTTGGCTCACAGGGTCTTATCCTGTGTGTTGACGGTCTAGCAGTGTTGGTAGCATTGCTAGACCGCTCTCTTTTATCAAATCTCTAATTCTACATATATCAGGTCGGCGGCTTGGCCTTGGATCTGACCATCGACGATATACACTTTCCCGCTTGCAACTGAGTCACCCAAAACAGTCTGATAACTGCCATCGGCGTGCTGTACTGTCGTGGTGCCATTTGTCACGCTAATCACAGTGGCAACACTACGCTGGGACTTAGGGTTTAAGTTCGCTAAGCGTTGATAGATGTTGCTCATGCTGCCACCTCATTACGCAATAGCGTCACGGTCTGATTCACTGTAACCATCCCCGTTGACTCATTAACGCTGCCACTAATGCTGAAGCTTTCACACACTGACTTAAACACCTCGGCACCTTTACGAACCCCAATTAACATGCCTGGGCGCATGGGTGGTAAATCCGCCATGACCTTTGCGCGAATGCTGTTTTGCACCTTATTACCTGCGTTGGCTAATTCGGCCGTTGCGCGCATTCTCGCAGCTTGATTATCAGTGATTAACTTATCCACTATATCAGCAGCAAAGTTGTCACCAGCGGTCCCGAAACGTTTCACTTTCGCTGCTACGCCCTGCTGTTCACCACGTATAAACACCGCATTAGCATCGGGACGAATGTCGATACGCTCGTTAAATTCGAGGATCACTCCATCATGCAAAATCACATCGGGAATTGCGCTTGCGGTATTCCAAGGCACGACTGGCCACTGTGGGATCACCGTTATAGTCTGAGTTTCATCGTTCACATCGAGCATGGCCCCAATGCTGTTGGCCATCATGTTAATCGCTTCGGCGGGTGTTTTAGCAGCATAGCTAAAGGCGTTTGCGGGTACAGGGTAATCACTAATTTTACTGGCGACAGTCCACCCAGTATTGGCAACAATATCGGCTATTAAGCCAATAAAGCTGCGGGCTACCACATTCACATAGTTGATGGCCTTTCGGTTCGGGCTGGCGAGTGTGGCTAAGCGGCCTCGACCTGTCGCGCTATAACTGGTTTTGCCGAAGGCTTTGGATTCGCTGGGAGACTCACAAAGCAGGTAAAAGTCATAGCCGTTAATGCTTATTTTCAGTAATTCATTGGCGGCACGCTCGGCATCAATACGGGATGAAAACGCTAAGCTTCCGCTACTGGCCCATTGTGAACGGGACTGGGAAATAGATACTGATTTGAGCACCACAGAAACGCCGTCACTCACACGAACACAACTGATTTGAGGCAGCATGAGGTAACTCCTTCTGATTTGCGGTTCGATGGGGATCTTAAAATCAATGGTAGGTAACGATGGATTTGTGCCTATCAAGCCGCCGCCATCATCCCAGTAACAAACGTTCGGCGAGGCCATAAATCTAAGCTGTATCGGGCTGATAGCGTTCGTCCAAGGTTCACTAAAGCGCAGTGTAACTTTACCTACTGGCGGTAAGTATTTACTGGAGCATACCCACCGCGCGGCGTGTGGAGCCCATACAACAAACTTGCTATCGCCTTGGCTGTGAATATCGGTATAACTCAGGATAACCCCTGTGGCGATTTGTTCACCTAAATGCAATTTAACGGCAATTTGTTGGCTCTTGGCTGCAGCTTGTGACCAAGGTATATCAAGCATATATTGCTGCGATTCTGACACGTTCCAATGACTCGCAGCGCGATGACCATGAGACTCAGGTACCAACCAATTCATATCGAGTTGAATAGGTACCAACGCATTTCGTCGCCACTCAACAGCGAACACTTCCCCAGCTAATGGAGGCGTATTCCATACGATTACGATTTGCTGTTTTAAGCTGATGCTACCCCATGCAAAAACGGCATTAGCGGCATGCGATTGACTGCGAGTACTGAGGGTAATTTGCTGCTCAATATGTTTGCCTGTCATCATTACAAGCCCACAAGCCATGCCAATACTTCCGGCCCTAATAGGAACATCTGGGATTAACACATTTTCAAAACGCAGACTCAACGGTGAGACAGCATTTAGCCATGGCTCATTAAATCTCACCTGCAATGTCAAAGTGGATTCAGTCATCACTTTAATAGCCTAAATTAACGCTATGGCTGTCAACCAATGGCAGTTTAAACCCATCGATAATTCTGGCATTAAACTGCTCATCAGCATCAAACATAATAAAAATTACCCCTGCTAATGAGTGGTCCTTACGAATAAGATGCTTGACTTGGTTATCTGCTGGAATATCGCTTTGCCATAGTAATCTTAAACTCACCCTTTCTAAGATGGCGAAACGCTCGGCAGCAGGGTCAATATCAACTTCAAGCAAACCCATAGGATAATTCGATTTTTCACGTAAACGTGGTGCAAACTTATCAGGCATACCATTCCCCTGTTCCTATCCAAAGATTTGAAGCACCCACATGACCAGTCGGTAAAAGATAAAAAAGGGTGCCATTCACATTACGGGTAATGGGTAAAAGTGCATCAGTAAACCCCGTAAATGAGGATTGAAATAATCCAGGTACTGTCCCTCTAACTGCGGGATGCAACATACTGTTGGTGCAATTATTCCCAGCTGAATCAAGGTACTGAGAAGCTGGCTGATTTGGCGCGTAGGTTTGTTGTTCTATTTGCACTGGAGCAAAAAACATATTCAACCCATCTATGGGCAAGGTTTTAATGGCCGTGGTGTTATATGTTGACCAAGCCATCTTTACTACCATTTGCTTAGGATTATGGCTGCCATCAGTTTCATGCATTTTAGCCACAGTAGCATTCTGCGATAGATAGGTAATACCTTCAGTCCAAGACGGCGATGCGGTCAGTGATGAATCTGCAACTGAGCCATATACCATAGTGATAAAACGTGTCGCATCATTAGGTACCACACTGTCAATATCGCCGATAAAAAAACTAGGAAAATGAGCAGTACCCAACTGAGTTCTATCGAAAGGTGAATCGCCAAAAGTAAAAAAAATGAACGCTGCAGCAGTGGCAATCAATATCCACTTATAAGGATGCGGAGAACCACTTGCAAAACATCGCCATCCAGCACCATTGGTGTTCGCCCAATCAGGATTAAGTGATGCTAAAAATGGGGCTGACTGAAAATAGAAAACTCCTGATAATACGTCCCCTGCAGACCTTGGCCAAAACTTAACAAAACTGCCCGAACCCTGTAGGGTAGAATTACGAAAAACAATTTGATTGGAGGCCAAGTCCATAAATGGCACTGACCAGCCAGCCCCCTGCTTTGAACCATAACCATCCACTAAACATTTCTTGAGTACGTTAATCAATTCTGATGGCTTGATGCCCTTTGACAGTTGCGGTGCACCCGCATCATCCCAACGATAAACAGTAACTGGTAAGCCCATTGCAATTGCTCCTATGATTCGTTGCCAAAAAATGACAACACGGCGTTATCTTTAGTGATTTGGCTGTGGCCAACCTGCACATTTCGCAGCAGCATAATCGGATTTGAGGCCGCGAACGTGGCGAAACGAATCGCTTCGCCTTGCTGCCAACCGCCACCAAATGCACCTGAGCGAATGATGAAATAAGGGGCATTTGTCAGTGGGTTAATCGGTGCAAAATCATTGAGTGTGTCACCTGTGGCAATTTGGCCAAGACGGCGACCAACACAACGAAAAGCCGTAGCTGATGTCATAATCAATACCCAATCTTCATTCACTGCAGTGGTGTTTTTGACTTCAAACGGATAGTCAACCGCATTCACGTTGCCCGTAGCTGGGTCGCCATCGAGGTCCCAATTGTTGGCCCATGCCGTCATATCCCGCACTCTGCCAACACGCGCCTGCAGGTCACCAAGGATTTGCACACTGGCTAATGTGGTACCTGCTGGATATTCACGGGACAAAGGCTTGGCCAACACAACGCTATTGCCTGAAAACGATGAAACTAGACCGAGTTCCATAATGGTATCGCTCAGCACAAACGGCGCAGCAAACCCAGTAAAATCACTGCTAATCGTGACCGTTCCTGCCACCTTGTTTACCGTAAAATGGTCATTATTAGTGGTCCATAGGCTTGCGCCATTGGCATCGGTAATATCAACAAACTGGGCATTTTCACGAATAGTAAACACAGTGCCGACAGAGCCTGTGACTTGCTGCACTTGAGTATGAGAAAGCGCGACAGTGCCCCATCGTCTGAACATATCGACAATGCCGTCATTGGGGATACGCAGTGGGTTTAGCCCGTAAATCTCGGCGGGGGGTAGCTGGCGCAATTGGTCGGTAATGTCATAGCGCAGCGTGGTTAAATCAACCGGATTGGTAAATAACAGTTCAACCAAACCATCTACGATAGTGCCGCTAATACCACTGCCAGTTATCACCCCTTGGTTGTCAGATGAGGCGCTGATAATGGCATGGTCGGATATCCGTTCAACCTGCACGTAAAAGCTCTCTAACAATGGATTAGCCACACTCAGGGCAAATTTAGCCGTAGTATCGCCTGCTGCCGCTGCAGTGGTTGATTCAACTAAACCTGAATAGGTCAGTGTAAAATCACCACGGCTTACCGTTTGCTTAGCCACCACCCCAGTAAAATAATCAATGGTCGCCAGCAACTCAGTGGTGTCATACAACTTACCGATACCGCTATTCACATTTTCAAATACGTCCTGAGGCACATAGTTACTATCAGCAAACACCACACGGCCTTTGATACTGCCGACCGTTAGCTGCTTATTCGCTGGGAATGCATTAACGTTTGAGTAAATGCTGTATTTATACGCAGAAACATAATAGAGCGAGACTGTGGGGTTATAGAAAAAGTGCACATCAGGCCGCAGCGTAACGGTCACGTTACCCGTTCCAACAGTAATCGACTGAACTAATGAATTACTCCCACCGAAAACGCCATAAGGATCGGTAGAGACTGCAGTGACAACATCAGTGTCTATAAGTAAATCCGCTGTGGTGAAGGTATAGCTGTACGTCCCTTCAGCACTTGGCTGACTAATTACTTTGCGGATCACTTGGCTAACAGTGGCATCGCCGTTATCACTGCCACCCGTGATGGTGTTACCTGGCTTTGGCGCTAAGGTGGTGATCGCAGGCAGTAACGACAATTGAGTTGCCGCCACAGCTAAACTTACCCCGCTGGCTGCGGCAGTCAGCTTCGTTACCCCGTGGAATTTTAATGGGGATGCAGTGTTAGATAATCGCAAGCGAGTGCACTTACTCTGGCCATTGATTTGCAAACCTGGTTCTGGTGTCGCAAAAGGGATCGGCGGGTCGAATACTACGGTACCCACTGCACCGTTCACTATGCTGGTACGAGTGACTTTGCAAAAATGGGTTTTGCGTGGCCATGCCACGTTTTCAATGCCAGGATATTCCACGGTAATACAGATCACTTGGCCAACCTGCAAATAAGTGGTTTTCCAATAGTCTCGGTCATTAAAGCGATAGGACGACTGCAGGTAATCTGAGGAAAACGAGTTTTGGTTCACAAGGAAACCGGGACCACCTTCACGGATTAATTCCCCTGCAGTGACTGACGACTCAATGATCTCTTTCATATCTGTCATGCGAGACTCATCATCCAGCGCGGCAGACTCGATCATGAATACGTTAACTAATGGGTCTATGGGTGGCTCACTGATAAACACATGGGCATCAATCAAAGTGCTGGTGTCTGGCGTATCGAGCGCAGGGAACGCTTTTACAATGTCGATACTGGATTGGGCATGGTCGATATCGGATATCGCTGAAAATAGCTCATTAAGCTGACCTGACTGCACAGCGTTCTTAGTCCGTTGGCCGCCAGCCTCATTACTTGAACCCAGTAACTCAGGCTTAAATACTTTTAAATCTACACGGGAAATTGTCATATTAAACGGCCTTTAAACAGTGATTAACTTCAAGGTTATAGCCTCGATTTCGTCGGGGTCGGTATCGCTGTAATTGATCGCTGGCGTGCCGCTAATGGGCTGTTCGCTGTAGTCCCACATCACAGTTAATGCAGTGCCATTGATATCCAGGTTAAAGCTGTTCGCGCCCTTTGAATTGACGTGGGCCTCAAGGGCGTTAAACACAGATAAGGCTTCTGCATCGCTGAATAACACCACAGGGCGGCCCGCTTGTTTGGCGGCGACTTCAACATGCTGTGAGCCATCGAGTGCAAACTCAGTGCTACTCACAAAGGGCGTATAACCAAAGCGGTTAAGCCAAATAAAATGCGGTAATTGAAGCGTGTCTAAGGTGATCATGAGGTGGCCTTAATCTGTTCTAGTTCGTGCAAAAACAGCTGCTTAAACTCATCAAGCAAATCGGCTTTCACCACATTCCCTGACGGCATTGCCAGCTCTAGCCGAAAAATTTGTACGCTGCCGCCTGTGCTCTGATTACTCACCGATGCCGAAGCGGTTTGTCTTGCGGGACTGCGAGTGGGATTAGTCGCAGTGCTTGTACTACTTGATGCGCGCTCGTTCGCCTGCGCGCTGCGTTCTGCCGCCTCTGCTTCGATTTGTTTCAGCTTAGTGCTGTAGATTTGCTGACTCAGTTGCAGTGCTTCTTGGGCACTGGCGATGGACTCTTTATCCTGGGCCGTGCGGGCAGCTTCGAGCTGCGCCTTAAGCTCAGCCTGTTGCTGCTCATAGCGACGCTTCTCAATAGCGGCTTGGTTATTATTAAGCTGATCCATCTCATCTTTGAGACTGCCCAAGGTCGCGTTGATATCGTCACGCAGGCCGAGAATACGATCGCGTGTAGCATCAATGGCCGCTTGCAGTGGCTTAAGATCTTCGTCGCCTAGCTCGCGTATATTCCACTTAGCCTCTCGGCTAATTTGATTGACGCGATCGAGGCTAATGCTTGAGCTTTCGAGTTCTTCAGTCCATTTACGGGTCAGTAAGGTTTCATTGATGATCTGCTTTTCGCGGATAAAGGCTTGGTTACTGAGCTGCGCCAGCACACCCCAAAAGCCGGTATTCACCCGCATATTGTTCATGATGCTGTTAGTCAACTGATCGACGCGGGCGTTGAGTTTTTCGGTGCTATCTTCGTTAAAATTGAACTGTTTGTTTAAGTGGGCATAGGCACCCGCAAACAGGTTGACATACTCAGTGGCGCGGCCAGTGGTTTCCTCTAACTGTTCAAGTTCTTGGCGTTGCTCAATTAAGGTTTTAGTGGTCTTTTTTACCTGTTCGTCAGTCTCTTGCTCACCATCTTCCAAGCCGCCCATTAAGCGTTGCAATATTCTGAGCACTTCGACCAGGCGCTCTTTTTGTCGCAGGTATTCTTCCGCCGTAATACCGCCGTCTTTATAGGCTTGTTCGAGCCTTAACATCTCGTCAGATACAGCGGCATACTTGCTTTTTATTTGTTCATAGTTAGCGGCTTCGAGCGCTTGAACCTCACTGAGCTGCTTAGTTTGGTCACTTAACTTGCCCTGTAAACTAATCAGATCTTGTTGAGCTTTTGCTTTGGCTTTACTCGATACCGTCGAGCTGTTCATCACATCGCGGCATTGCTTCAATCGGGCTTCGGTGTCAGCAACCGCGCGGCTTAGCTTGGCTTGCTCGGGTGAAAGTTCCTTCACGCTGTCTGTATAGCCGTATTGCTTCGCAGTCAGCTCGCTCAGTTCCTTGGTTAGCCCAAGGGTGGCGGCTTGCGCTTTCAAGGTTTCGGGTACCGCAGCGCCCGTTGCTTCGGCGGCCGTTAATGCCGCTTTCGCCCAGGCTAAAAACGCATCCTTTTGTTGTTCAATCGGTTCACGGTTATTCTTAATCAGATTAAAGGCCGCTTCGGCTTTGGTATTCACCTGCTCTAAGGCATGGCTACTGGTCAGCCCTAAGTCCTTATAGGCTTGCTCCAATGCCTCTGTGCCCTTAGCCGTGGCATCAAGATAGGTTTGCTGCTCTTCAAACTTGGCGCGCAATATTGTGAGTAACTTAACGTGGCCTTCGTATTGATCCCCCGCCGCCTTTAACGGCACTAAGGCGGCATCAATTTGGCGAATGAAACCGCCCATACCACCTTTAACGCCATCGAGCGTTTTAGTTTGTTCGCTTAAGGTAAAGGTCAGGCGCAGCGCTTCTTCAACCGTTAATTTAATCGGCTCAACGACTTCAACAGCTGCCTGTTTAACTTCTTCCATGGCTTTAGCAGCGTTCTTCCACTTACCAGTGGCGTCGTCATAAATCAGTTTGCCTTCGTCTACCGCCTTGTTGAACTCGGCCATAGTGGTAAAGGCAACGCCCGTTTGCTCACTGAGATCCTTAAGTGAATACTCCAACTGTTTGGCGCTAGACGCGGCAGCGCGTTTAGATTTTTCCAGTGCTTCTTCAGCGATCAATAACTCTTGGTATACCCGAGCAACCTCGATCAACTCGCTAATCAGGGCTAAGTACAAACCCGCCTTAGCCGCTGCTGCCAAGGCGGTTTTAAGCTTGCCTGCGGCTAAGGCCGCACCTTCACTAGCCGCAGTAGTCCCCGTGATCGCGCCAGTGTATAGGCGCATCACGCCGATGGCGGCATTGGCTCCGGTGATCACATCACTAAAATAGCTACCGACTTTTAACGCGAGAAATGCCTTAGCCACAAAACCAATTTCATCACGGTAGTAGTACAGCATAGCCGCGCCATCTTGCACCGCTGAGCCTATGCTCACGATGGTGTCGCTGACTTGCTGCGCCCATTCCTTTAAACGGTCATCAGCGGCCATGGCGGCAAACTCAAGATTCAACTCACTGATCTGGCCCTTAAGCCAATCAAGTGCACCGGACTGAGCCACGAGATCATAGAAGGATGAAAGGTTATCTTTGAGGTTTGATACTTGGCCACTGAGCAAAGCCATCTGCGCCGCTGCGCTGCCATTAGCGGCTCGCCCCATTTCATCAATCAAGCCTTGGATAACATCGCGACCAAGCTTGCCTTGCTCACTGAGTTTTTGCAGTTCGGTGGTGTTCTTGCCCGTGACCTTAGCCAGCATGTCCCATACGGGCACGCCGCGCTCAATCAATTGCAGGATCTCTTCGCCCTGTAGCTTTTGTTTTGCCCAGGCTTGGCCGAGTGCCAAGGTGATCCCCTCGACCTCTTGAAAACCGCCACCGAGTTTAAAGGCTTGATCCACAATCGCCTTCATAGTGCCGTTCATAGGATCGAGGCCAAAGGCTTTGGCCTTCACAAACGCTTGATTAACTTCGTTCAGTTGTAGCGGCACATCGATGGCGAATTGCTTTACCCAAGCGGTCGCTTGTTTACCGGATTCAAAGCTGCCCATCACAGCATTCATTTGCACGCCCAGGCGCTCAAATTGATCGCCCGTGGCAAAAATATCTTTCACCGCTTGGGCCACGCGGTCAAAGCCCAAATAGGCCCCCGCTAAGGCGGTCACTTGGCCGATCACGCCACGCAGGGAACTGGCATGATCACGGGCGCTGGCATTGCCCTTATCTAACTGATTAGCAAACTTATCGACATTGCGGCCAGTGCCGTCAAATTCAGCACTTAACTTGCGCTGCGCTGTAGTCAGGTTGTTGTAGTCAATGCCCGATTTTGACAGGGCATTTTGCAGCTTAGTGTGGCTGGATGATTGCTGCGCTAACTCGCGCTGCATTTGCTCCAGCTCTTTTTCTGCCACATCAATAGAGCGTGCCAGTTGCACAAAAGGCGCATCCGTTTGGCTGGCACGTTGCTTTAAGTCCTGCAGAGCTAAGGCGGCAGCAGTGACAGCAAGCTCTTGTTGTTCAAGCTCATTGCGTGACCGCTTAAAGGTGTTGATCAGGTCTTGCTGGTTAGCCAGTTCATCGAGCTTATTGGCTAAGGTATTGGCTTTTTGGCTGGTCGATTGGCTGCTATCGCCTACGTCATCAAGCCCTGTTGCTAAAGGCTTGAGGTCATTAGTGAGCTGCTCTGTTTGGTTGCTGGTGTTGCGGCCGCTTTGGGCCACTTGGTCTAACTGGTCGCTTAACGGGTCAAGGCTGTTTTTGAGTTCATCAACTTGGTTCGCACCCGCTTGGCTGGCATCACTCACGCCATCGAGTTTATCAGCGAGCGCCTGCGTCTTAGGATTCGCCGCATCAGACTCAGTGCCGATGCGCTTAAGCTCATCGACTAAAGCCGCAATGTGTTGCTTGCCCGTGGCTTCTGCCACGATCCGCAGGGCGAGTTCTAAGGTTTTATCAGCCATGGCTATCTCGTTAATGCTCTCGTTAGTCTCTAAATAATCGGTGTTTAAACGGCGGTTAAATGGGGATTAAAGGGCATGGCAATTGAGTACGGCAATGCCCTTGGGTTAAGCAAAACCGCTTACGCATCCAGCTCTAAGTACTCGAACGGATGATCTTTCCCCGTCACCAACTGTGCTTTGCCTGCTAAGGTCGCACTCACAAACTCGCTGGCGGCAAAATCGAGCGCCGCTGTTGGCGATAAGCTGGCGTCGAAAATTTCGAGCTTAATCGGCTTGCCTGTTTCGAGGTTTTTACCTTCACCGAAGAGCCGCGCGCGGGTTTGGGCACTAATGCCACCACGAACTAGCGTGCCGGAAATGGCGTTATGTTGGCCTGTCACCGTCACCGCGCCGCCCGCTTCAATTGCGCCGCCTTTTACGGCACGCACTAGCCCTAGGGCATAGTTCACCTCATAGTCAGTGCCCAGCACTAAGGTGGTAGCGTCTTTCTTCACCACAAAACCGAGGGCGGCAAAGTTACTTTCAGGTAGCTGTATCCAACGTTGATTGGTTGGTAAGGTCACGGCTTCATCGGTTAAGTTGCCGCTGCCCGTGTTCAGCACTTGGGTATCACCCAGCAGTGCCATAGCAATCAGTTCGGCAGGTTGATCGTCAAACGACCATTCCACCTCAACAGGTTTTGCAATTTTCACCACGCTTAAGGCTTGGCCGTAGCTGTCTTTCTTTTTACTTGGACGTACCTTTTCATCGGCATCGGTTTTAATGGCGAGCTTAGTGGTGTTGATGGGACCAATGATCCCCGTTGATTGCCCTTGGGCATTTAAGCGGTCAACAAAGAAGTTGCCTGCGACTAATAATCCACTCATGGTGAGTTCCTCTTAGGTTGTTAAGGTTTGAATCTCAAAATCACACTTAACGCCACGGGGTAATAACCGTGGCTTTTAGTGAAACGGGGTTTAACGGGACTGTTAACGCGCACAAAGGGGCCAAGCATCTGACCATCCACCGCAATGGACTTACCCACAATCGCGTTTAACAGGCTGACTAATAGCTCACCTGCTTGGCCTTCGTGGATAGATAAACGGCAAGCCAATACCACAAGCCAAGTCTGCTTAATTTGGCTGGTGTTGCCGCCTTGCGCGGTATCCGCCAGCGTATCGCCCATATACAGCACATGGGCGGCGGGGGTGATTTGGCTGCGCTCATCCACTTCGCTTAGCTCATTGGCTTGATAGACCTTTTTCAGCTTCTGGCTCGTCACTAATGGCTCAAGTATTTGAGTCAGCGCATCACCTGCAGCAAGGTAGTTATCTTTAATCTCAAACATCAGATAAACCCTTTAGACGATGCACGGCCAAACACGCTGCCTGCACTTTCGATACTGACTACTAGCTCACTTTGGCTAGCGACTTCTCCCGTATCAGCTAGCCCCAAACTGATATCGCCTTTGCTCACAGCGGTTAAAAACTTCACCACAGCGGTATAGCGTTTCTCGACTTGTTCAGGGGCTTTATCGCCATACAAGAAGTAACGGGCGATATCGCAGCAGTTACGCTCCAATACGGCGGGAACAGTGGTTAACGGCAAGGTGTAACGGCCCACGATATAGCCATCAATCTCGGCCGACGCATCACTCAGCGCTTGCTCAAGCACGACGGTATTTATTTCCCCTGGCACACTGTCTTCACGCTCGGTGAGCAGCATTAAGTCCTGTACACCAAAGCGACTCAGCATGTTGTCAGGGGTGGCGTACATGGCTCTTGTGATGGCTAAGTCGGCCATGGCTATTCACCTGCTTCGTTGGTGACGGTGCACGATGTTTCAGTGTCTTTCGTTTCAGCGCTTGGATTAGCCGTTTCACTCGCACCTGGCACTGTGACTCTTACCGCCCGAATAGCATTGACTAAGTCAGGTTTATTCATCGAGTTAAAGCCGGTGATCTCCAAGTCTTTTGCTAGCGCCTTAAGATCTTTTACCGTGAGCTGATCTAACAGTTCATCTACTGTCAGTTGGTTTAAGACTTTCTCTTCACCGCTAGGCTCTTTCACACCAGTGAGCTTGCCTGTGATATCGGTGCCTAATGTCTGATCACCGTCTGGAATGTCCACACTCCCCGACGCTGGTGCCATATCACGCACGGATACTTTAAGGCGCTGGTCAGCTTCAAACGCTGCAACTTGCTCATCCGACAGCTCGGCCAGCGGTATAAGGTTTTCGCCTTTGGTAAGCGCCATGCCCGCACGGCGGTAGCCAGTGCGCGCAAGACAGATAACCAACAGGACTTGAATGTTCTTAGAAGGATTCGCCATTTCATTGTTACCTCACTCGATGTTGGGGTGCAGGCGCATCCTTGTGCCTGCGATTCGCTGCTCAAACTTAAGGGGTGAACACCTAAAGCTGTGGCACCACAAGGATCTCGAACTTGCCTTTCAGTTCGTTATCCACGGTCACGCCACCTTCATCAATGCGCTCACGGGTCATTAACTTGAGCGCGACGTCTTCAAGAGAAGCTGGGATCACCAACAAATTGGGGCGTATCTTGAGCTTCTTACCGCCATCGCTGGTAAAAGCTTGCATGGCTTTGTAAGCGCTCCATAGGTTGGTGGCATTGAGAGTACGCTTGTTGGCGAAGGCCATTTGCCAGAAGCCAAAGCCCGCTTCACAGCGCATATCGGTGCCGAACTGGAACTCGTTATTGGTCCAAACTGCAGGGTCAGTTGGATTAAACAGGGTGTTTAAATCCAGCTTGCGACGCTCTTGGAAGATGAGTGGCTTTAATGGGCGCGTGGTATCGAGCAAAAACCAAGGTTCCCCCGTATAAGCGCCATCAACCACCATGTTGGCCACCGATACGTCAGCACCCGTTCCATCGTGCTTCTCGTTAACGGGATGGTCAGTGTCGAAAAAGTTCTGCCCGTCATAACACAAAGTGCCAAAGCCTTCGGCTAATAGCTCGAACACCAGATCGTCGGGAAACTCTTCACCTTCCTGCGCCAATGCCTGCACCATAGGTTTGTAAATCCCTAAAGTGTCATCTTCCACATCATCACGACTAATACCAATGGTGGTTTCAAAGGTACGGTTAGTGATTGAATAACCATGCTCTTTGATGGAGTTGATCACCCGCGCACCAATCCATTCGCGCATGGTCGGCATTGAGCCTAACCAGCCGTAAGTATTGGACTTAGTATTGCTTGGCACGACTGAGGCAATTTTTAAATACAGTGGCTCAGTCTTAGCTAAAGCATTTTGAAACTCGCTACGCACCATAGTGCGCAGGGCTTGTAATACTGGGGCGTTAATAGCAGCCATTATTTTTGCTCCTGATCAGCGGCGATAGCTTTAGCAAAGTCAGCGTGCGACATGCCCCAAGAATCGGCCATTTTGATGTGGTCGGCAGTCAGTGCCGCGAGTTTGGTTTCCTTGTCCTTGATAGGATCGGGAACTGTGGTGGTTTGCTTGGCCGTTAATGCGGCAATAGCCACACGCTCACCCAAGTTGGCTGTAAGCGCCGCCATGGATTGCTTGCCTAACTTGGTTAGGTAATCACGTTCACACTCAAAAGCTTTGCCTTCATCTATCGCCGCCTTCACGGTTTGCTCAACGGTAAGCACACCGTTTTCAGCAGTTAGCGCAACCAGCTGCGCGCGCAGGGCCGCGACCGTGGCCACAGGAACGTACTGGCTTAGATCAACCGATGGCGATGTAGCACTCAGCGCGGTAAGCTGTTGCTTTAGGCCATCAGCGCTATTTGCTGCCGTGGTTAGCGTATTAAGTGCAGATAGCGCCGCGACCTCTTGCTCAGCGGTTAAAGCTGTCACGTCATCGGGAATTTCAACGCCCAAGGCAGCTAAGATTTTTTTAAGTAATGAGTTCACATGGAGTTCCTCCGTGTCGGTAGATTGGATAGGTTCGTGTGGATTGAGGCTTGTATTAAGAGCAGCCAGTGCAGCCAACGATGCGAGTGGAAGCATGCCATCGACACCAGGGCGATTAGTTAACGCAGCTGAGTGGATAAATTGCGGGCGGCCAGTGCTGGTGTCGTAACCAAACACTAGGCTGAAGTACTTGTATTCTTTGGCTGTAAGATAAGCGATGGCGTTATCGGTAAAGCGCGGCTTAATGAACAAGCCCTGCCCTTGTCGATATTGCACGTCATCGATGTTGAACCAACCCGCAGCGGGTGCAGGCTGGCCATTCTTCTCTTTGTTGAGGGTTTGGTGTTCGTAGTCAATAACCAGATCACCGGCTTTATGGGGGGTATTTGCTTGCAGGGCCGCGAACGCAACGCTATCCATCAACCACTTGCCACCAGCTACATCATCAGGGCGACCATCTACGGCAGCAAAGTGGCCATCAGGCAGCGCCTGAATGTAGCCATCTTCACCCACCACAAAGGCGGCTTCTGGATTGACGTTTAACTGGCTGCTTAAGGCGGCAAAACCCAAAGCGGTGGTGGTTGCAGGCATAAAAAAGGCACTCTCAATAACATTGGAGTGCCTATGATGATCTCGCTTGACTCGCTAGCGGATTGGAAAGGTTTCGGGATTACGGAACGTAGCGTCTTAGATAACGCCTAAATACCCAGCCGTTTTTGTAACTTTCACTAGTCTTATCGTAATAACTGACAAATACCCAATCTCTATCTTTTTCGTTAACTTCAAATGTATCAATGATTACACCTTGGCCAAAATTCAAAGTGTCTATGACTTGATACTTTTGTCCAGCTGAAGCTCGGACATTCAGTTTCGTAGATTTAACAAAGCGGCAGACTGAAAGCTGTTCTTCGCAAAAGTCTCTCTTTGCAGCAATAATGACTTGTTTCTCCGTAGCAGTTTTATCAGTGCTTAAGAATGGTAAAGCTACTTGAGCCTGCAATATAGCGAACAAATAAGGGTATATAAAAACTTTCAATAATTCTAAAATAATTGAAATAATTAACTGCCCATATTTTGATGGTTCAGTTGTTTGGGTCGCAATGAATTGCTCAGGTTTTTGACTTAATTCGTTTTGTGAATAGTCTTTAAATGCTTGAATGTCTGATTCATCAAAATCATCCAACAAAGTTATATCAACAATTTCAGCTTGTCTCATTAAGTGAGAAAAACTATCTGTTGTGAGACGACCGACGAAATTCTGTAAGTTAACTGAGTTACTCAGTTCTTGAATCATTTTCGAAGCAGGATTATTAAGCTGACGCTCCATAAACTTAGGTGAAAAAATCTCACTGAACATCTTGCTGGAGGCAAGCTGACGCTCCATAAACTTAGGTGAAAAAATCTCACTGAACATCTTGCTGGTGGCAAGCTGACGCTCCATAAACTTAGGTGAAGACATCTCACTCATCATTTTACTGGTGGCAAGCTGATACTCCATAAACTTAGGTGAAAGCATCTCACTTATCATCTTACTAGTGGCAAGCTGACGCTCCATATACTGAGGTGAAAGCATCTCGTTTATCATCTTGCTGGTGGCAAGCTGACGCTCCATATACTGAGGTGAAAGCATCTCGTTTATCATCTTGCTGGTGGCAAGCTGACGCTCCATATACTGAGGTGAAAGCATCTCGTTTATAATCTTGCTGGTGGCAAGCTGACGCTCCATAAACTTCGGAAAATCCAACTCCCGAATCGTTTCAACAAAAGTTTTTTTGAATTGCTCACTCAACTTGTTTCACCTTAGTTTATGATAAACAAACGCAGCATTGAGCATAACCCAGTTTAAAACCCGTTTAAATCCTTGTTAGATTGTTAAAGTAGTTTTGCAATAAACCTTTATCACAAGTTTAGACGTACGTTGCTTTAAATGCGGGTTATCTGCACAAAGACAATACAGAACGGATGTCTAATATTTTGAGATTAGCTCATCGGTCATGATGACACACCAAATCACATTGGAGTGTTTCACATTACAAGGAAGAGCTAACTCGGTATTGGAAAAATAGGAATTAGTTAGGTGCCGTTTGTTTTACGCGCATCTCTTTCATGATCCTAAGTTGATCTAGGTGTCTTTCATCTCGCATTTTATCAAACTTGGCCACTATCGTTATCAAATCACTGATAGGGTCATAATACTGATCACTAATTTTTCTCATCGGCAAATTAGCCACTTTCCTCAATCGAATAGATACCTTGTTTGCCGTAAGTGCCAACTTAGCAAATTCATACTGCCTCGTTTCAAAGTACTCCTCGAAATATGGAGGGCTTGTTACGTATTTAGATACACTTGAGATTAACTCTTGCGCACTACGTATACACTCTGGTAACCACAAAATATCCCTCATCAAATCCTGTGGGAGACTTCGCCAGTCTACGTCCTTAGTGGGCAGTTCAAACTTGGGATAAGGGATTATGGAAATATAAAAACCGTCTTGATCAGGTTTCCCGTTATCACCACATAATAAAACTGCTTCATCAAAAAATCGATCTAGCTGCATCGTTACTACAACGGCAAGATAATACTGCTCTTGTTTTCGCTGGCTTCGCTTCACCCAAGCTCCATAGACTAGATTCAGTACAAAACCAACAACCACACCTAGTAATCCGATTAATTCCTTTTCCATGAAGGCGATCCATTAAGTAATGTAAGTTCGAGCATAACCCAGTTTAAAAACCGTTTAAATCATTGTTAAAGCGTTTAAGTGGTTTTGAGATAAGCCGTTGTAACAAATTGAGAACCAAGCCGCTTAAAATGCGTTTTAGCGCTTTGAGTTAAAAGCGCCTTCACTTAGAATCGCGGTCTCAGTTTAATCGCTTAGGAAGGCACATGAACAGACCAAAATCTACGGTAATATCTTCCCCAACAGCCATACATGAAAAAGTTATTATTCTTGATGATCAAACAGAAAAATACGAACTTCCAAAATGGATCTTAACTATGATTGCGATCATAGCGAGCATTGCCTTAGCTTTACTAAGCACTTATTTTTTAAATTTCAATGGATCATTCGGTAATCAAGGCGACTTTGGCACATTTGGTGACTTTCTAGGTGGAGTGCTCAATCCTATCTTAGGCTTTGCAACTGTTTTTTTACTCATCTGGTCGCTGAAAATGCAGGTCAAAGAGCTGGCACTTTCTAATCAGCAACTCGCTTTAACTCGACAAGAATTGAAAGAAACTAAAGAAGAAACAGCACTGAGTCGTAAAGCAATGGAAGCTCAGGTTGAACATCTACAAAAAGAAGCAAAACTAAATGAGTTAATTCGCCTATTGAATGATCTCAAAACAACAATAAACAATCGACTCTCAGGAAAATTTGTACCACATGTTTTTTTAGCTAAAGGAGGAAGGGAACTGAATCTACCCGACGAAATTTCGACTTATGCAACAATATTAAGTAATCAACTTCCCTCATCATACAAAAATGAATATTGGTACATTAGATGCTCTCAACGTGAACAACAGAAAGGTATGTTCCAACAAGTTATACACAACCCTAACCTACAAGGATGGAGTGAACTAGAGCGGGTAGTGATTGTTTTTTGCAATTTAGTTATTAAATACGATGAAATAAGCCCAAGTGATGAATTTAATTCTGTTTACATTTATGAGGCTTACGACTACCTAGCCCCTCTTTGTGAAACCTTAAGAAGCGAACAGCTGATTCAAACAATGAATGATCTTGGCTTTGAATTCGAATTTGAACCTGAACCTGAACTAGTTAAATTTCTTTGATATTCTAACGGCCCTGTTACCGGGCCTAATTATTTTCTGCGCTAATTCAAAACCAAATACCCGCCCAAGATCCCTAACATAGACTGCTCATCTTCACGGCTTACGCCGAGGTATGGTCGTGCCGGAATACCCGCTGGGCCTGCGGGCATATCGTCGGTGCCGCCGAACTGGTGAATGGCGGCATAGATTTTATTGCTACCAATGGCTGCCCAAAATTCGCCGCTGTCGGCAGTCACGCTGGCAGCTAGCCCGCCAGCACTGGCTTGCAGTATCTTACCGCCCTGGCGTTTAGGGTTTGTCTTAAGGTAAGTATCACTTAAGGATGCCCAAGCTTGACCTGTGGTGGGATCGGCCTCTGCTTCAAATGCTGATTCGGTGGCCGATTCGAGCACGGCAGCGATATCGTTCATCGGCTCGTTTAAGTTGTCGAGCTTATCCATCAAGCTAGTCAGCACCTTCATGACTGTGTCATTGCTGAGGGTGATATCAATCTTGCTCATGTCCCTACCCTCTTAACTTACCTTCAAGCACTTGGTATTGGGCTTGCTGTAATTGTGCCAGAGATAACGTCAGCAACTGCACTTGGCCCTCATTAGGCTGGCGCGTTAGCTGCCATGCGCTATTGATGATTACTTTATTCTTGCTGCCATTACCCTCGGTGCCATCAACAGCGGGATACACATACAGCAAGTGTTGATTCTCGCTGTCCCACAGCACCGCTTCTGGCTCTGCTAACATCAGCGGCAATTGGGTTAACGCCTCGCGGCTAAGTGACTTATTCGATGCGCTTTTCGATATCAGTTCACGTTCCCTTATCGCAAGTAATGCGCTGGGTTCTCGCCCTAAACGCGCTCTCACTGCGGTTTGAATCGAGGGCGTCATAAAACCTAAAGCCTGTACGCCTAAGCCTGGTCGTCGTTTCTGCCCTGGATTGGCGGCAAGGACTTCATCCGTCCATTGGGCAAACTGGGCGTGGCGCAGTGGGCTATTATTGAGTGCTTGAATAAACTGCGCGCGGGTATCGAGGGATTGAATAGTGCCAAGCTTTTTAGCGACGGCCACGTCGGTACCAAAGGCGGCTTCGCCTGGACTATAGGCCCAGCCTAAATCGGGGCTCATGCTGCTGCCATCGGGCAGATCGATACGCGCATGGGGCACGGTTAACACTTCACCCGTTCCGCGCGCGACTGTCTCAGTGTCAAAGCGCTGGATATAACCTTCGCCATTTTCCACTGTGATCCCCATCGCCTTCACTTGCGCCTCGGTGAGCGCCCGAACGCGGCAACGACAGCCCCAGCCATTGGGAGGATAAATGATGTCCCATATTGGATCGTCAAAGCGGAACACTTTACCCCTAAGCCGCGCATGGGCTGGCCGTGTTTGGCCGTCATCTATCGCCACATACTGCCAATAGGGGTGGGTTTTAGTGCGCGATAACATGCGCCGATAGCGCCCAGCCATGTAAGCGGTTTGCAGGTTTTGACGATAGATAGTGTTTAAGCGGTAGGGACTCCCCAGCTGTACCTCGCGGCCATCGACGTCCTTTTTACCCCACCATCCGAGCTTTTCGAGCTGCGGTTTAAGGTTTGCCTGAAACTGCTTAGCGGTTAACCCTTGGCTTAGGGCTGCATCCACTTCATTACGGATCGCCGTGAGCACATCCATCTGTACCGCCTTGGCCACAGTAAAGGCTCGGGCGTGGGTGCGAGTCCACACGTCTTGCCAATCGTCACTGATGGCAAAGCCTTTGGCACGAAAATAGGCCACCGCATCGGCGGGGGCTTGGTTAATGGCAATGCTTAAATCAACGGTTTTAGGCACTTTGGGTTTAAGCACTTGGGGTTTAGGCATTAGTCATGCCCCACAGTTCAGCGACAAACATTAACCGCGCGAGCATTTCGGTAAGCTGCTCGGTATCCATGGCGGGATAGTCCTGTTCCAGTTGCGCACGCAGCTGCTCCGGCTCGCTCTGCAGTTGTGCCAGTAATGGCTCTACCATCGCCATATAGACTTCGCTCATTTGACCTTGAGTGAGTGCATCCAATGCCTTATCTAAGGCGGTTTTGCTCGGTTCACTCAACGGGGCATCCGGCTGCTTCGCGGCTAAAGCCGCCAATGCCGTCTGCTGATTGTCATTACCGCCTGCAGCGCTGGCATTGGGGTCTTCTTGCTGGATCACCAGCACGGCTTCGCCATTAGCGGGCTTAGGGATACGGGTCTTTTCATGCAGCCAGTTTTGTGGGATCTGCATGCCCATGCTGACGAACGCACGCAGCGGATACGCTAAGGCCCGTAAGTCTTCGGCCTCTGTGGTATCAAAGACTAAACGTGGATGACGACGGTGGCTTTGATAACTCTTGCAGTTAAGCGCATATAAGGGGGCTACTAAGTCGCGGGTTAAGGTTTCGGCAATCAGGCTAAGGTCGGCATCACGTAGCTCTTGGCGCACTTCGTTATGCACATTACCCAATGCATTGGTGGAGCTTTTGCCATCGGCTTGGCTGGTCAAGGTGCCGCCTAAAATCACCTTGCTCATGGTCTTTTCAGCCCAGCTAATCATCAAATCAAAGGGATCGGCTTGACCTGTGGCGGCACTCTCAAAATCCATCACCATGCCCTTGGGCATAATGCCACCCGCGTTATGGCCAATGCTCATCACTGCATTTAACAGGGCGCGCTTTTCCTCATCGCTGGCACCCGCTGGATACTGACCAATACGCAGCGGCAAACCGTATATCTCAAGGAACTCGGCTAAGTCGCGCACACTGTAGTTTTTAAAAATAAACGGCCAGATTAACTGACGCACTAAACCACTGCGGCTGACATAGCCCGACTTGGCAGGATGAATATGTTTGATCCAACCAAAGGGCCACAGGTCTGCGCCATTGACCGTGGCATCACGCAGGCGCAGTTCGTTGCGCCGCTCAGGATTAGTCATAAACCAAGACGGATCGCGATACTCTGGCACTTCAATAAACCATTCGCCTAGCTCTCGCGTCCAGGCTAACTCGTGCATGCTAAAGCCCTTGAGAATGGCATCACTCATTGACTTAATGAGCGTCTTTATCCAGTTACCTTCCTCAAGCATTTCTTGCAGATATTCAGTGTCGACCTTTTCCTGTGGCGTCGGATTACGGGGTGGCACTAAGTAATAGTCCACGCCGATCAACGCCCGTTTGCGCTTGTCTAACTCGGCATATAGGTGGCCGTCTTTCTCTTCGATATCTTCAGCCAGTTCACATTGGGCAATGAGATCGCCTTGCTCGGCGGCCTGCAAAATATTGGCTGCACTGGCGGGCGTCAAGCCGCTACTTGGGTGCTGGCTAAAGGTACGTTGAAGGCCAATTAAACGCACATCGTCGGTCTGCAGTGCTTTGGCTTCACGCTGTTTAAACGGCCGACCACTGGCGTCCAAAATACGTGATTCAGTTGTTTTTTCTTGCATTACCAGCAACCTCGCTGCGTTTGATGATCATCATCCTCATGGGCACTTGCATGGGCATTCGGATTACGGTGATCACTTCTAGGAATGGGGGTGAACTCTATGGGGGCACCGTCTAAGGTGGAGGCGTATACCATCAAGAACAGGCTGATCGCGGCATCCCCATGGCGTTCTTTTTCTTGGCCTGTGCGTACATCTCCAAGGCATGGCGTACCTCGACGGTTAATGCTTAAGGCCCGCAGGTCAGTACTGGTGTCGTCATCCCTTGGGATAGTGATTAAGCCGTCTTCAAAGTGACTTTTAAAACGTGGCATTTGCTCGCGGTAAAAGGACTCAGACAGCATCACGCAGGCGATCACTTCACTACCGTATTTATCCTGGGCGTATTCAGCTAGCGCTTGGCCGTTACCGCGTGCATCCATCGCGCCGCCCCTCAGCCGTGGCAAGCGGTCCACAATGTAAAACAGGATCTGCTCTTGCTGGCGAAAGGGAATGTTTTTAAGCTCGACCTGTAACTTGGTTTTGATGTGGAGATCTTGGGCGATTTCCCCCACGTCAATCACAGTTAAGTCACCACTACGGGCAAAGTCTTCACCAAAGCAATGGGGGCGTGCAGGGTCTAAGCTATCGAGAACCGGCTTTAGTTCATCCTCACACCACTTAAGGATCTCCGCCGCCCGTAAACCCTCTGGCCATTGTCCAAAAGCATCGTCTTTTTTAAGGCGAATAACGGGGCCGCTATCTGTCACGCTGGCCATGCGGGCTTCGATTAACGCGCGGTTAAGATAAGAACCACCGCCAGACTTAGGCACGCAAAAGTATTCTTCTAACGCGTCCTCTTCAGTGGCAGTGGCTTTGAGTAATTTTGCTTTCCAGTCATCCTCGGCCGCTTGGCTCCATTCGATGCCGCGCACTTGGCAAATACGCTTATACAGCCCCTCATTACAGGCATCATCTAAGGTGACACGGTGAATGGAGTAATCTTTTTTACCCGCACGGGAATCATTAATCAGCTCATTGAACTGGTTATCAATGCCATTATGGGTGGAGATCAAGCGTACCTTCGCGCCCCACATGGTCAGCGCCAATGCCGCTTTTAGCACTTCGGCCAAGCGCTCGTGAAACGCGGCTTCATCAATGGTCACATTGCCTTGCATACCGCGCAGGTTCGAGGGATTACTCGATAGCGCCTGCACCTTGAAACCTGAGGCAAAGTAAATGGCAAAGGTCAGGATCTCTTTACCGTCTTGGCCTTCATCAACAAACACTTCTTCTTGGATTTCGCCTGCGGCCTTATCAAATACTTTGGCCCACATGGCCGCAGCGTCGATAAATTCCCGCGCCATCTCCTTGTTACTGCCCACATAAAAATGGTTAGTTCCGCCTTGGCCACGGGCAGCGCCTGCAGTTAAAGAAGCATCGGCAGCTTCGGCCCAAGTGAGTCCAGTTCGGCGCGACTTTTCGGCAATTTTCAGCGGTGACTCGTCGGCTATCCAGCGTTTCTGATAACCGAGCAGCACCTCTTTAGGATCAAAGATGCTGAGATAACTGGCCTCAAGCGCAGGATCAAAGACGGGTTTAATGAGGCAGCTCATCATGCAATCCCCAAGATTTCACGTTTAAGCAAGGCAACTGCATCACTGGTTAAGCCTGCGGTTTTCGCGACCTTCTCGGCAGCATTAGCTGCTTCGGCCGCGAACGCAGTGCGGATCTCTTTCTCCCGCTTATGGCTGGCCATGGCAGCAGACTCCAAACGCTGCACCGCTAACATGGCATCTTTAATCATGCCCACGTCGGCACCTTCACCCGTTTCATCTTGGTTTAATAGGGCTTTAAACAGCTGCGAACGCGCCATTTCGAGAATGAGTTTAGTCACTTCACCCGTGGGCTTGTCACCCAGTTCTGCAGTCCACACTTGGGTGATCTCACGCATTTCTCGCAGGGATTTACCCACTGCCTCCATCTTGGTTGCATAGCGGTTGATGCCTGCGCGGGAAAGCTGCTGTTCTTCTGGTAGCCCTGCGGCTTTAATCAGCGCATTGATTTCATCGAGCAAATCAATCTGCTGAATCGAGCCATTACGCAGCCCCGCATCGAGCTTCTTGCGAATAGGATCAGGCAGTAAATCCACCTTAGAGCGGCGGCCTCGGGTTTCACTCGCCATTGTCAGCTCCTTTAGAAGACTTTATCGACGCAGCAATGTCCTTCTGCGCTTGAGCCATGGCTTTTTGCAAAGCTCTTTCGGCCTGTGCAACTTGGGGCACTTTGGCGAAATACATCTTGCGGAACTCACCTTCGATATACCGCTTACCTTCTTTTTTCATCATTGGTTTAATGACTTGGTTTTCTACATCAGCGGTAACCAAAGCGAGAGCTAAGTGATAAAGCACGTTTTTTTGTCCAGCGGTTAACGGTTTAACGGCCATGGCTATTCTCCCGCTCTTGGGCGTTTAACCCCTGGTACTACCGCGCGGCCTGTCGCCACATCTTGGCCGCGACCTGTTAGCGTTGCCGTGGTCACTTTGCCCACTAACTCGGTTTTAATCAGCCCTTGCTCATTAAGCCAAGCGAGCTGCACCAGCAAGGCATCGCGGCTAATGTCGAGGCCGTAGGCATTTAAGCCATCTTGTAAGATGGACTCATTGAGTGCGAAGGCTCCCGCCTCTGTCAGTAATCGAAGCACCACAAGGCGTTGGTGCTCATTGATAATTTGCTGCATCGCCATTATTGGTGGCCTCCTTTCAGTTCGTTTTCGAGAAGCATGTCGGTCTTGGTTTCTAAGCGCCTAATGCCTTGTTCCATTGCGCCAAAGCGCTCACCTAAACCTGTGAGGGTTTTATCGAGCGCATGCAGTTCGTCACGGGTCGGCATGTACTCCAATTGCATTTCAGTTTCGCTAAGGCGCTTGTCGATTTCCGCCACCTTTTGGATCACTTTTTCATGCTCAATCCGTGGAGTAAATCGCGTGCTAAACCACGCCATCAGCAGTGCACACAAAACGCTAATCACGCTGCCAATGAAGCCCCAATACTTACCAAAATATTCAAATAGCGATTCGATCATAAACGCTTCCCATAGCGCATCTTCTGGCGCTTATCATCATCTTCTTGGCAACTGATACAGCGTAACTCGTTAAGCCGCTGTGGCTCATTTGGCTCTAAGCAATCAATACAGATGCCATTGCCAGTGCTGTGTTGTTTGTGCCTGGCGGCATCCCGTACTGCATCAACACAGGCAGCTCGCTCGCGGGTTTCCATATTGCTAGCCCAATCGTTTTCGTCCATGCCTATCCCTTATTTATGGCTTATTTTGTTTGGTCTGTTTGATGGCGTTGCCGCCAATCGTGCAGCGCTTGCCAGTCGAGGTTGCATTGCCCTAAGTCAGTGAGTAGCGAGAGCATTAGCCCCGCTAACTCTTGATTGTTGAGCGGCGGGTTGGATAGGCACTGTTCCTTCTGGGTTTGCAGGCACTGCAATACCTGTTGTGAAACCTGAGTGACGTTGCACTCGCGCATCAGTACTTCGGGCGGCAACACATATTGGGTCTTGTAAATGGGAACGTAACGCACAGCGGGCGGCGTTGTCGTACACGCGCACAACATCGTTAGGCACGCTAGCCACACGCCATGTTTGTGTTTGTTCATCCTCGGCGTCCTCAAGTAACTGGGTGAGTTGATGGTTAAGATCTTGATTGCGGTTGGCTAACGCGGCCTTTTGCTGTTCGACGGTTTGCACCTGCAGAGCGAGGGTTTCGCCTTCGTCTTTTAGGGCAAAGCGTTCAAGGTTGGCGTCTTGAAGCCATACCGCTAGCGTGTCGGCACTCTGTTGCAGGGCAGCATTGTCAGTTAACGCTTGGGTGAGCAGGCTCTTAGTGCTCTGCTGTTGGTGGTACATCAGCCCAATGGTGACTAATGCCAATGACAAAAATAGCCACTGCACAGTGCTAATGATTTGAGAGGGATTCATTGCGCGCCCCCCTTTGATTGCAAGAGGCCCAGTTCGCTTAAGCCCAGTTGTTTAAGACATAGCGCTTGCTCTTCGGCGCGGCGTTTAATCAGCCCATTTAGGCGCACCTTGTTACCGAATAGGTCGGTGCCATAGGTCCAGCCATTACAGACGCGCTCACCCGTTTGCTTATTGGTTGAACAGGCTTGGGTTAGCTCTTTGCACGCGCCCACTCTGTCGCCCGCTAACAGCTTTTTACGCAGGGTTGAGCTGGCAAAGTTGCCGTATCCCGCCCAGTGCAAAAACGATAAGTAAGCGGCGTGCTCGCTGTGGGTGAGCGTTACTGGCGCGGTGAGACTGAGCAGCTGCTTATCTTCCTTGGCGATATCCTTAGCAAAGATCTCCATGCATTGCTGCTCGGTGAAGGTTTGATCAAGCTTTAAGTCTTTGCTCGTATGGCCACGACAGGCGGTAAGAACTCCCACCGCATCGACATAGACGCTCAGGCTATTCCCTTCCCATTTATCGGTAAGCTGTGCGCCAGTGATGGCCGCCGAACTTAAGCCAGCGGCCAGTAAAATCGCCTTGAGTTTACTGTTCATTAGGCACCGCCATAGCTTGTGCCTTGCGTTGCTCGCTGGCTTTTAAAACATGGAGGTGAGTGACGGCATGCCAGCCTTGTTCAAAGTAGCTTTGACGGGTGAGACTGTTGCTATACAAAGGCATGACGGTAGGTACATTGCCTGATAACTCCGCCTTGATACGGGCATTAAAACCGTCTTTGGCGCACTGGCGATAGACTCGGTTTTGTATGCGTTTGGGCTGCGCATTCGCAATCGGCATACTGTTAACGCCGCTGCAGCTTTTGTTACTACGAAAGTGATTGTGGGTGACAGAGGCCATAAAAAAACCGAGACAGTGAACATGGGTTCATTGTCTCGGCTTAAGGGTTTGGAGCGGATTGGAAAGGTTTCGGGATTAGGTAAGTAACTTCGGATCACTATCAAATACATGACTGAGTTTAAAATTATCTTTCGGCAAAATTTCAAACTCATAACTAATAGAATCATCATCCATCACTAACTTGCTGATTGTTGATAAATAATACCCTTGAAGTACGTGCATCAATCTCGGTAATTCAATCTTCTCGTTAAACAAACATACTGATTTCACATCGCTAGATTCCCACCTCAAAACACCATTTTTTTTATTCAGCAACTTTAATGTTTGTTTTGCTTTACTCAACGATATTGACATGCATATAGATGGTCTTTTGGTGAACTGGCTGTACTTAAATACAGCTTTACCATCAAAAATATCTAAAGCCTCATCAATATTATTTAGATCTAATTGGCTATAACTATATTTAACTGGATAATAAATTTCTAAATTCAGTTTCGCAGAAAGCCTTCGACATTTATCAATGTATGTGAGCAAAAATGCCGTGTCATAAATATCACCCTGTCCCCAATTAATAGAGGATTTTGATTTTAAAGCAATTCTACCTTCCACCTCTAACGAGAGCGATAACTTTCCATTAGAAAGTTTCGTATAAAAATCATATACACGTTCAAAATATGGAAGTTTAATAATATTTATTTGCTCCCATTTCGTCATATTTACAGAAAAATCTATTTGAGCTTGAACATCTGTGAGGTCATGTGATTTTCTTAGTGTCATACTAAATATGCCATTACAAGCCTCACCTGTGAATGTAAAAGTCTTCATCCCACTAGAGATGGAACCATTTACTTCACAAAAAAAATAACGCTCACTAGTGGTCGGCCCAATAACCTCTAATCTAACACTAGCGGGTATTTTCTGCCCCTTGATCTCGAATCGTCCTTCTCTACTATTAACAAGTACATTGAAAAGATCCGAACCTTTTAGACTTATTTCCTGTGTACTTGAAACAAAATCCTCACCGTGCTCAAGAAATGAATGCCAACGGTTCTTGTTTTCATCTATGTTTTCAATTGTTAAGCTCAAAGGTATATTTTCTTTAGCATTAAGTATGTAAGACTGCACACCACGTTCATATCCCGTTTCTACAAAAAACCTTGGATCAATTTGCTCTAATGCTAACCCGCTAGCTATATGGACATTTTCTATAGCATTAGGAATAAAAACTTGCGGCTGCCTTGTCATTGCCATACACAGCTGATCTATGGCATCTGTTTTTGATGGTAGCTTCTCTCCCCGTTCTTGTAATGCTTGAGCCTCTGCATTTGATTTCCAAGATTGCAGCAGACTAGCCGGATATAGAGCAGGATCCCTATCAATTTCGGTATGGCAATTTGTACATAACCAAATTCCATTATCGAAATGCATTCTCTCATCAGAAGTCATATTAGGATCATATCTCGCAGCACCAGGAGAAGCAGCGAAAATATGTGCAGCTTCACCGATACAACCAGATTTAAGTTCCCCAAGAATTGGTCCTATAGTGGAAACCCTACAATCAGGTTTTGAACACCGATGAGCTACACGCTCTTTCAATAATTTTATCGTAGGAGCCTTAAATCCAGATTCTCTTGCCATTAATGCTCCTTAAAATGAGGTATCACTTAAACGAAAATTATTTAAATATCCTGAACTGGTGATCGCTTAGTTTCGTCCCTATGTAGTTCAAAAAACAGGGGTAGAACTCACCGCCAGCATAAGCACCATAGCTATTTTTAGCATTAATTTTTATCTGTAAAACACGCCTAGCCCCACTGTCATCCTGAAGCCAATCAAAGAAATGCCCTTCAACCTTGATGGAATCAGGATCTTTAAAATCACCAGCACGTTTAAAGTAAGCCACACACTGCTCTACAAGGATTGATTCGTTAGCTGTATCGACAACAGAAGATATTTTCGGTGGAGGAGTTACTAAGATTGGTATGGCATCTTCAGCACAGGGGACTTGGCTGTAGGTATCCACCCCATTTACTGTGCATCTATACATTTCAGCCTCGGCACTACATGCGAAGCACATAGCAGCAAATAAAATCCATTTCATTTTATACCCTTAGATGTGGCTAACTCGATGAAACAATATCTAGGCTTGTTGCTTTCGACTTAAACGCCGTTCTTGACTGATTCTAATTCGTTCTGGTTCGGTATAAATTTTTTCCAACACCATAAAGCTAAAGTCCATAATATCGTATGCTTCATCTTTACCTAATTCACCATCATGCGCACCATCATTACCGTCTTGTCGAATGCAAGTCACCATGTCCTTTAACGAGGCTGGCCAGTGTTTGTTATCAAAAAGCCACTCCAATCTCTCGGCAAGAATATTCTTTTGTCGATGAGTTGTTAGGGTATCGTCTGTTGGTAATTGAGACTTTGAGGCTAGATCTAAACTTAATCTGAACATCGCACCAGCAGCGTTATAGCAACCAGTTGCATAGCACTTAGTCCCCTCTGTGAAGGCGCTGTGGACGTGCGGTGGTAAATGTTCAGGTGGTGGAGTGACTTCAATATCTGCTAATGTTATAAAATTACGAACTTCTAAAAAATCAGAGAGTGAAGCACGCTGTCTATTAGACTCATTAGCATCATTAACTATTGTTTTTTTTCTAGCTACTAATTCTATAACAGATATACCTTTACAATTTCGGCATTGTAGTGGCGCCTCAAGTAAATATAATTCTGGGTATGATTGTAAAGTTATCCTAAATGCAACATAGAGCACATCAAATGTGGTCTTTTTAGCTTTGCAGCGAGGGCAATTATCTATATGTATTGACATTTTTTTCCCCAAGTAATTAACTCATACATGATAACCCCAAAAATAATTTGTTAAATACTTTTGTTCGCTGAATCGTAAATTTACCCGCTAAAACAATCTCCTCTGCTTCCTCGCCACAAATGCCGCCCTTTGCTCCGCGACTATCTGACTGATCCGGCGTTCGGTAAGACCATAATCACGGCTTAACTGCTCTAGGTTATTTCCCTTAAACTCGCGCCAAATGCGGATATCCCGCAGCGCATCCTTGAGGCGTTCGCCATTGGGGATGTAGATATCACGCCCACCGAGATAGGCGCTTAGACTAGTGGCTAAGGCTTCGCTCACATTATCTGCGTTATCAATATCGTATTGCTTTAGGGTTTGGCGCATCACATCGCACAAGCTTTGTAGAGTTGAGGGCCAGCGGCGAATGAAGTCCTCACGTTCATCGGGCTTAAGCGTGGCTAAGGTTTCGAGGGCTTGTTCCAGCTCGGCGGCGCTGGTGGACAATAAATCCAACTGGTTTTCGGGAATGCTAACCGCGTTTAGGATGTGCTTACTCATGGCCATGCCCCTCGTATTGCGCGACGATCACTTCATAGTTTGCGGGACGTGTACCAACTCTATTCATCTTTAGCCGCTCACCTCGGGCAATAATGCGCTCGATAAGTACGCGCTTATGCCAGTTTTTCAGGCTTTCTAATACTTTGTAGGCTTGCTGTTCTGTCATCCAAGCGGTGGCATCCACGCCTTCACTTTTACTACGTAGCGTCATGCGGCGCACATAGGCATCGAGCGCTGACTCACTGTTATCCTGGATAACTAAGTGATGGCCCATGGTGATCCAAATGGCACGTATTTTATCTATGCTGGCCAATTTACTTTTACCCGCAGCAGGACTTAAACGGCGTTTAACCGCTGTTTTATTGTTGGTTGTCCCTTGTTTAGAGCCTATAGGTTTAAAGCCCTTTTGTTTAAACACTTCTAGCGCCTGTTCAAGCTCTGGCAAGTTCATTGCCCGCAAGGAGTCTTTACCCGTGGCATTTTTCAGCATGGCGCGGTAGATGACTTCATCGAGCTGTAATGATCCCTTAGCAACATTGATTAAAGTAATCAGGCGCTTCTTATGCTGAGCGACTGGGTGCGCCTTCGCATTAGCATGCACAGGGGCTTTTTGATTAGTGTCTAACATTCGTCATCCTCATCGGTTGTCGCACTGGATACTATCTTGATGGCTTTAGGCTGACTCTTAAGCTGCTGCCAATTCGGCGTTGCTGCATTTAAAAAGTTAACAGCCCAAAGCTCACGATCGGCGAGCAGTTCAGCCTTAATTTTCCCCTTACGAACGGGCCTAACTGGGCAGTTCGCAATGGCATATTTGAGTAAGCGTTTAGCATAGGGTGTCATTCATCTTTGCTCCTTTTGTTAGCTGCTCATCAGTACCCAGCCACTACGTTGGATAGACCTCGCCCCAATGAATGGAGCGGGTTTCGCAGGGTTAACGCATTGCAGGCTTTGGTTCTAGCAGTTCTAAATTATTGAGTGATTTCTCCATAAAAAAGGCGATCACAGCGCGGCGCTCGCCCGCAAACTCTTTGCTTAACTCCTTAAGTGCATTGAGCAGAGCGGCGCACATCATCAAGCAGTAATGCGGCCTTTCAGAAGCTAGGCCACTGAGTTCGCTGCGCAGATTGTCAAAGCTAGCTTCAAGTAAGGTCGCTTGGCGTAATTGAAACGCCACCCGATCGAGTGCGGCTTGGTTGTCATCGAATAGGTGTTGAATGCCCGATTGTGTACTGAGTGTCATGATGTGCTCCTTGCCCACCCTAAAGGGTGCTGATATCCAGTGGTAGTTGGGTGTATTTGCCATTAGGCTGACGCTCATATAGGCGCAGGTACTGGCTAGTGCCTGTGATTTGAATCGCGTCGGCTATGGCGTCCATGGCCCGTTTCCAGTTGGCATCATCGATATCAAGCTGGCGCAGGCTGAGCACTTGGTTAACGTCGATTCGGCCTTGCTGGTTTACCCGAAAGGCATGCTCAACCATGGCCATCAAGCGAGTATCCGCGCCACCGCTCCAGCTTTTAATGCAATCATCAATCAAGGTTTTAGCGGTTTGAATGCGTTCATCAAATACGCGGTGTTCACCCACTGCACGGCGCACTTGGTACTTGCCATCAAAGCTAGTAAGCAAAATATTGCCCTTACAACCACCAACCTTAACGCCATATTCACTGGCAGATAGTTCGGCAAAATCATCAATTTTTGCCATCGTCCTCAGCTTGAAGTTGAACATCTGTGCACGCAGTTCTTTGGCTGAACTGACAATAGCCAGCACGACTTCATCGCGCAGTTTGTCCACGGGCTTGATACGATCTTCATGCACTAAATCGCCTACCGCGTTTTTGCGATAGCCCTGTGGAATAGCAGCTTGGTTGTGGGTTTGTTCTTGTGTGTTCATCTTATTTGTCCTCATTCCAGCGCACTGTCACGCCATGAAATTACACCGCCATACAACGGCGACGAATGCCTTTTATGTTCTCGATAATCTCAACTGCCATGCGTTTAAAATCACGGCTTGGAACGTCAATTTGGATAACACCGCGATGCTGGCTAACGACCTTCATCCCACGAAGCCTTAAGGCGGCAATCACATTGATAGCTTTTTTTTGCATGTTATTTACCTTTCCATTTGTTATCCCAAAGGGCGCTATTTAGGCGGTTAGCCACCTTTTGCAATTCCCTTTCGAGTAGTTCGATATGCTGTAGTTGATCGCCCTGGGCGAGTCGGCGACAGAACGCGAGCTGTTCCTCTACGTTGTAACGACTGTCTGTCGCTGATTGCACATCGATCCTCTGTGTTACTGCAGACTGCTTTAACTGCGAATGTGGGCAGCCACCGCGACAGGCGCGATAGAGTCGGACGCGTTGCGGATTGGTAGAGCTAAAAGGCCGTTCTTGGTTGTCGCGGCAGGTATCAACGCTGATTTGTCCTGCAACGGGGCACTGCACGTGGTGACGTAGATAGCGCCCTTCGACACGATTTTTAATGGTGTCGATATTGCCTTTGTATTTATTCAGCAGGACCTGATTAAGCATGGTCGGACTGACACCTAGCTCTCTGGCAATCTGCGCTTGGCTGCTTTCACTAACTTTTAACTCAAGCACTTGGAACCATTTGTCCTTGTTCATAGCGCCTCCCTATAGGGATAAAACTTCGATTTGGTTGGTGCATAAATACCGTCATCGATTAGCTCTGGTGCTAAAGCGCCACAGTCAACGTTGAGGTGATAAATGACCATTTCCTCTTCGATAGCTCTGATGCGGATCAAGCCTGCCCGTTGCAGAGCATTGAGGTAACGCTTTACCGTTGAGCGCGCCACCCTAGCTGTGACCATGATTTCTTCAATCGAGAAATTGCGCATGATGCGGCAGCTGTTCCAGATCCGCTGATTCGCTTTAATCTTGGCGAACTGAGACTGGCGCTTTAACGGGCTGTCATCGTTTAACCAGTAGCGGTTTGTCAGCCCTGTACGCCCTTTCCATTCGAGTGTTAAGCGCCCTTCTCGATACAAATCACGCAAAAAGCGATTCGCGAGGCACTTGGGCATTCCCGATGCATCGCCAACTTGTTCAGCACTAAAACTGACTTTTCGATTGCGACAGCAGCACATAAACAACCATGCGCTGTGCCTTAACGGGGTTGAACGTTTGACTTGTGCCATAACGCTTAACCCACAAGACTTGGACGTCGAACACCATGGAATGGCTGTGCCCCCCAGTGTTCTGCTGTGACGTAATCAAGTTCGTTCATTTTGGCGAGACGTTCGATTTGATTAAGGCCAATGACAATGCGACGAGCCTCACCACTGCTGGCTTTACGCAGTTCATCAAGGAGTTCAGGTTCGACTTTGATGTCGTTGTCTAAGAGGGAATCGGCCATCACCATGACGTCATCTAAGTCGGCTGGTCGAAACTCAACCCACTCTGAAATACGGTTAAAGAACTGTTTGCGTGTGCTGATACGGCGGGCGATTTGGTCCATACCAATGAGGATCACAGGGACTTCGGTGTTGTCGTAGAGATCGCGCACTGTTTCAAGCATACGAACGTCCGACATTAGGTAGTCGGCTTCATCAATAAACAGTGGGCGTTCGTACATGCTCATTTGCTCAATAGTGAAATCGACCATCTTATTGATGCGCCACATGCCGCTCGATCCGAGTTCGCCGACAATGCGGTTCATTAGCGTACTGGCACTGTCTGTGGCCATAGCCCGAACATAGATACCGTTCACTTGGTTAAACAGATAAGTGGTTGCAGTTGTTTTACCAAAGCCACTTGGGCCATGGTACAAACCGAGACCTGGTACACCTATGCCTCGGGTACAAAGGTTGTCGAAGGCGTCTTGGGCTGTCAGGACATTTTTTACAGGTGCGATCACTGCTTTCATTTTGTATACTCCATTTGCTTTAGTTTTATGGCCTTCATGGCCGTTGTGGGTCATAAGTGCTCAGTTGGTCGCTCTGCGCTTATGGCCCATGATTTCATCAATGCGTTTTGCCCCTAACTTGTTGTGCTTTTTGTAATCCTTTAGGAATGCATCCTCCTTTGGCGTTAATTCACGGTTGAGAGATTCAGCGGCAAGCAAACGTGCCTTTTCGTGCTCATTACGCACTAAGGTTGCATGCTGTTGATTAATGGTGTTTTTACGTTCTTCAATCGCTTTACGCTTCTGGCGTAAATGCTCAATTTGTTGGTCGCTATAAGCAGGCTTATTGGTTTTAACGAGCTGCTCTGCAGCCTCAGTTAATGCCATTAAACTGGGGTTTTGGTGGGCTATTGGCTGGGTTGGAAACTCGACTAGTGACTTAGCCTGCTTGGCATAGTGCTCGATGACTGTTTGATGGATCTCGCCTATGTTGAACGTTTTAGCGAGTTGCTTCATTTCGGCCCTGAAACTACGCAGCGCCTTAGCTTCTTCTTTTTTGGTTTGACGATAAGCCGCAGGGCTGATCTCTTGGCCTAAAAGACGACTATCAACTGCTTCGATTCGGGTTTCCCAATTATTGATCGGGTAAATAAACGCACGAGCGACATCTGTTGGATCGAGAAATACACGGACTCGTTGCCCTTTCCACTCATGCTCCAACATTTCAGGAGCCGTATAACGCAATCCTCCCGCTTTAATAAAGCCCTTAAGGATGGTGTACTCGCCAACGTGGTTAAGCAGGAGATCTAAGGCTTCTGGATGTTCGACCGCCCGCACTTGATATTGAGCTGCGCGATAGACTTCATTGGGTGTTTTACCCTTTAAGCCATCGTGTGCGCGGAGGTGATAATAGGCATCTACCCAATTATCAAGAAGTTGTTGTAATTCCGGTTGCGTCATACGGAGATCGTAATCAGCCTTTTCGTTCTCTTTCTTGTTGCGCTCTTTAAGGCGTACCGCAAATTCTTTTCGAGCCTCGATAGCCTCGCGATCATTGACGTTATGGCCAATGTAGCCTGGCAGTAACTCAATAAGATCATGGCTGAGCGTCTTAAAGAAACGTTCGATAAAGGGCTTTTCCCAACCTGAGTATGGGTTAGCACGGCTTTGTTCTAAGTCGAGTAAGTGATAGATGCTCGTGGTTCGCTGGCTGACATAATCGCTGCCGTTATCGGTACGCATTAAGCCGCCTTGGTTTGGGACTCCCCAAGCCAGCAAGGTTTTACGCATTAAAAGGCAAATACCTTCGCTTGATGAAGTGGGCGAAACAAGCAGTTTGACGCGACGAGTGAAGCAATCGATCACCGCAATAATGGTGTGTCGCCCTTCTTTCAACATGGCATCGACTGGGGTTGAGTCAAATTCCCATACATCGTTTGGCGCTGCCATCCATGGATAGGTTTGCTCAACCGCAGTCCGGTATTTATCGTTGAATTTTTTAGGGTTTGTAGTGAAAGTAAAGGCCGCTTGATTCTGACTTATCCATTTATTCACCCATCGGCGAATGCTGGAGATGCTTGGGATCTGCCAAGGCATGTCGGTTTTTATCGCATAGATCTCGGCTAGCTTTTTAAGCTGCTTTGCCTTGCCCGCCAGATGCGGTTTAGCGGTGATCAGCCCCTTTAGGAAGTCGGCTAAGTCGGGCTCGTCATTCAGTAGACAAGGACGCTCAATTTTATATTTACCAGCGAGTGCGCTAACGCCATCTTTTGCTAAGACCTTTTCCCAACGGCGGATCGTTACAATAGAAACACTGCTAATAATTGAGAATACCCAGTCCGGTAGTGCAATCGAACGCTGGGCATACGCTTTGCAGAATGCTTTTTCACCATCAACGAGCTTGCGAACCTCAAGGTAAGGCATGCAGAATTTAGCCTTGGCATTGACGATCAGCATCTTTGCATCAGCCCGCTTTTGCGCTTTATCAGGTAGATTTATAAACTGCTGAATGCTCTTGGCTTTTTCTGTTTGACTCACTGCAGGGATTTGCAGTTTGGCAACAGCAGATCCCGCACGCATCAGGGACGTTGGAGATTTTGCTATCTTCTCCGCTTCCTGTTTTGCCAGCTTCTGACGAGCCTCAAGGGGTAAACTATTTAGGTGATATTCAAATCCTCCACCTAGCCCTTGTCGCCTTTGCTTTTGCCAGTTTTCATGTTTTGCCCTATCACGGACGCGTCTATCCCCGACATCCAATAGCTCTGCAATTTCTACAGTGCTAAACCATTCCTTAGTCATGGTGCTCTCCCACTAAATCAACACCAAGGTATTCAGATAAAGCAGCCATGATCTTGATGGCTTTTAAGCGTTTAGGTTTACGACCTGTATTGGGTGCAAACCATTGAACGCACTTCTGAACCGTCCTTGGGTTATATCCATGCGTAATCGCCCACGCACGGCAGCTTTGTCCATTTGCGAGCAAGGCTGCATGTATATGACGAGCGCTTTCTATCTTCATAAGAATTACCGTGCTAATATTTTGATTACGTTCGCATTGCGAACGAACGCAGTTTAACTACAATACGTTACGCAGTGCGTAACGTATTGCGAATATAGATCCGAGTTAGGCACAAATCAACAGCTTTCTGATTTTTTGCGCAGAAAATTACGCACTAAAGTTATTTTAGTGCGCAAAAGATTGATGTAGTTTCGGTTGAATATTCAGTAAACCATTACTTATTCGGTAGTTTTTAAGTAATAACTATTGCTCTCTTGAGCGTTAAATAGATTTTGGTTCGAGGAAAATAATGAAGTCGGAAGCCTTACACTCAGATCCAACTTTAGATCCGACTTCCACAACTGAAGTCGGCACTCTTGCTGACCGTATTTCGGAAGCAATTGGAAAAAACAGTATTAGAGAGTTCGCCATTAAAATTGGCGTATCTGAAGGTACCCTACGTAATCTAATCAAAGGTGGTGAACCTAAGTTAGATACAGCAATACGTATAGCAGAAGAGGCTGGCGTGAGCATTCGTTGGCTTGCAACTGGCAATGGCCCTAAATACCCGAATCGCCAACGCGATGAAATTTCCCAGGAAGGTATTGTTTACGTCCACCAAGACCAATTCAATGAAGAGTATTTCTTGATTGAAGGCTATGACGTGGTGGTAAGCACTGGGCATGGTGCGTTTAATGATGAAACAGGTGTACGCAGACGGCTGCCGTTTAGAAAGAACTGGCTTAAATACCGTAGTTTAAAGCCCGAGAATCTTAAAGTCGTCTATGCCAAAGGCAATTCGATGGAGCCCGCCATACACAGCGGAGATAGCTTACTGGTTGATATCAGTAAGACGACGCTAGAAGACGGCTGTATCTTCGTATTACGCCTGGGCGACGATCTTTACGCCAAGCGCTTACAGAAACTATTTGATGGCGGCATAGAGATACTCAGTGACAACAAGGAGTATAAATCTCAGATTGTCTCTGCGGGTGAACTGCCAATGCTGCAAATTATTGGCAAAGTCGTTTGGATGGGTAAAAACCTCGATTAAATCTTTAAAAGTTCCGAGTTTATCAATCTTGATGAACTGTGATTATTTTTCAAAGCTGGCGAACCATTTTGGCGCCAGCTTTGTTTTTATCAATCCTAGTGAATCACTTCCGACTTAACTCACCACTCGTACAACTCTTGTACACCAAGGCCTCCCGCCTAGTTTCAACTAATCTCGGCTGTTCTCACTTATTGTCAATCCATTTGACTGGTTACACAATTTCACTAACTGTAATTAACGCGAGCTGTAGTAGCGCATCTGGTGCCACAACTTATAGTGAAGTGCATCACTTAATTTGAAAAACAGCTCACGCTAATTCGATAAAGCCTCAATTAACACCTCCATCAACAACAGCAAACTTGTTAAAACAGAAAAACGGACTTTAACGACGAAAAGATAACCCACGTTTTCTATCGGCATAAAGAACTGAGTAAATTCACATTACCCCACCTGAGATCCTTTTTTGAGTGGTTTGAGTCTTAAGTACTCGACCAAGTACCGAAAACGGTGTCGATTATTTAGCGAATGATTTCAATTTCATAGAATCACCGCTTAAAAACGATGGACTCAATTATGGCTATATTGCGAATTGTTAAGTGGTTTTTCACGAAAAATGTCGAATTCTGCACCACGATGCACATTAGATGAGCACTTAACAGCATAATTACACTTTTTTTAGTAACTCGAGTTGACTCATCCAACAGAGCGTTTTACTATGCGCTCCGTTCTCAACGAGTCGCTACGATTGTGTGAAACGATTCCCCTGTAGTTCAGTCGGTAGAACGGCGGACTGTTAATCCGTATGTCACTGGTTCAAGTCCAGTCAGGGGAGCCACTTTAAGCACATGATAAAAATGAGTTAGAACAAGCAGTAAGATAAGTTGTAAACAATTCCCCTGTAGTTCAGTCGGTAGAACGGCGGACTGTTAATCCGTATGTCACTGGTTCAAGTCCAGTCAGGGGAGCCAATTACATTATCAAGCTGATGCATTAAAATGATTCCCCTGTAGTTCAGTCGGTAGAACGGCGGACTGTTAATCCGTATGTCACTGGTTCAAGTCCAGTCAGGGGAGCCAATTTAAGCAAGCTAAAAAGTCGATAGTAATATCGCACCTCGATTCCCCTGTAGTTCAGTCGGTAGAACGGCGGACTGTTAATCCGTATGTCACTGGTTCAAGTCCAGTCAGGGGAGCCATTTAAAAAGTGTTATTTCTGTAAAGTCGATAGCAATATCGCACCCTCTACTCCCCTGTAGTTCAGTCGGTAGAACGGCGGACTGTTAATCCGTATGTCACTGGTTCAAGTCCAGTCAGGGGAGCCAATTTATTCTTCGTTTTGTTCCCGTGCCTTTGCCTCTTCCGGCTTCTAGTTACCCTATTCTTTTCCGTTTTGTTTTTAAGCAAATGCAGTTACACTGTTATCAGCTTATTAATAAAAATTTATGAGTGTCATCACACAGATAGCTGCAGTTAAGTATTCTTGACTTAAACTTATCCTGTTTGAGCTCACCCAAAAAAATAGAGCGGATTTTTATGGCCATGTCAAAATCATATCCAATTTTTTTACTGCTTATTTTCTTAGGTCTTTTTGCTTGGGTATATCAAAGCGAAAATAGCCAATTACAAATCCAACAACAGCAAGAACTGGATAGCTTTAAAACCAGTTTAACCCGCTACCAACAATGGCAAGGTGATGGCGCCGAACTCTTCAAAAAGCTTTCTGAAAATTACCCATTCCAATTTTTCCAATATATTGATGATACCGATGGCCAACGGAGTCATACAGAAGGTCGTTTAGACAGCCAACATCCTCATCCTTTAGCCCGTTTATTTTCTATCGAGCTCAGTCATACACAAAAATTGGCAACCGGTCGTTTACAAGTCAAACTCAGTGCAAACCAAGCGATTGAAACTTCGATTAGTCATACTCAAAAGCTCGGTGTCATGTTACTGGTGGCTTACCTTATCTTGCTGTTAGTGTTTATTCTGTTAATGTCAAAACATAGGGCGGCGATACATTATGCTGCTGATTATATTTCAAAAATACCTGAGTTAGGGTTTTCTGCTGTCGCATCATCAAAACTCACAGGTGAGCTCAACCCCATTGGAATATCCCTTGAAGAGTGTCGTCTTCAACTTAAAGCCCAAATCGATAAACTCAATCAAGAGAATGAAAAGCTGCATAAAGCAGCCTATCAAGACACAGTGACGGGTTTTGGTAGTCGCCAGCGCTTTACCCAAAAATTAGAAACCATAAGTAATCCCGATATTCCTCAATTGGGGCTGATGGCAATGGTTAAGGCCACGGAGCTTTCGCAAATCAATCAAAAACAAGGGCGAACAGCGGGGGATGATTATCTTTCAAGGGTGGCAAATTGTATCCGCAAGGCCTGTAGTAAGTATTCAGATGCAGAATGTTTCAGGGTATCGAGCGCTGATTTTGCCATCTTTATTCCTGATGTCATGCTGAAGGATGCGCCAAAATTTTTAGATCAATTAAAAATTTATCTCGATGAATATTTGCAGATGACAAAAGCGGAATCTGTTGCCCATATCGGTTTAGTTCCCTATCACCAAGGTACCGATGCGGTTAATTTACTGACGATTGCGGATACCGCAGTCAGCATAGCGCAGACCCTTGGGCCTAATAGTTATCATATCCAAGAAAAACTCAATGGTGACGAGCAGTTTGGCGATGATCGCTGGAAAATGGCGATCAATGATTTAGTCACTCGCCAAGCATTAAAATTCTACCAACAGCCAATTCAGCCGTGTCGTACCGATGTAGAGGTTTACCGTGAGTTGTTGGCGCGCTTTTACAATAGCGAAGGCAAGTTCTTACCCACCACCACAGTGATCGCTATGGCAGAACGTCACGGTATGAGTTCTGAATTAGATAAACTGGTGGTGATAAGTGCATTAAGAATGCTTAAGGAAAACCCGACCATTTCGGGTAACTTTGGCATCAATATCAGCGCATTTTCTGCGCATCAAGATATGTTTGTCGCTTGGCTAAAGGACATTTTAGGCAAGCAAAAATACATCGCCTCGCGCTTAGTATTTGAGATCAATGAGTCAGGTATGCAGTCTAACTTAGGGGCAAGCTATAAGTTCGTTCGCGAAATACATAGCGTTGGTTCACGGGTGTCGATAGAGCGTTTTGGCATGAGCTTTACGTCCTTCAAATTCTTCAGTGAAGTGCGCCCAGACTACATAAAGCTTGATGGCAGCTACACATCGAACATTGATGAAGACAGCAATAATAAGTTCTTCGTCCGTATGATGGTGGATGTTGCAAGACGGATAGGCATTCGGGTTATTGCGACCAGCGTCGAACGCCAAGAAGAAAAACTCACCCTCGAAAAACTCTTAGTTGATGGATTGCAAGGCTATTACATAGCACAGCCCCAAGCCATGGCGATTACAGATCAAATTTAATACTTTAACGGGTTAATTCGTCGCCAAAATTTACAGTAAAGATGGTTAACCCTGCATTCTATATGTTGTTTATGCAAACGGAAAAGTCGATAATACGGCCAAGATCCGTTTAGAAAAGTATTGAGATGACTGAATATCTCCTCTTGTTGATCAGTACAGTACTGGTCAACAATTTCGTTTTAGTGAAATTCTTAGGCTTGTGTCCTTTCATGGGGGTCTCCAGTAAACTGGAGTCCGCTATTGGCATGTCTATGGCGACCACTTTTGTGCTGACGTTAGCCTCTATTCTCAGTTACCTCGTCAACCAGTATCTATTATTACCCTTTGATCTGAGCTACCTGCGAACCATGAGCTTCATTTTAGTGATTGCGGTTGTGGTGCAATTTACTGAAATGGTGGTGCAAAAAACCAGTGCTGCACTGCATCGGGCTTTAGGGATTTACCTGCCGCTGATCACAACTAACTGTGCTGTGTTGGGTGTTGCCCTATTGAACGTTAACGAGAAGCACGATTTTATCCAATCGGCTATCTATGGCTTTGGTGCTGCGTTAGGCTTCTCATTAGTGTTAATTCTCTTCTCGGCGATGCGCGAACGTTTAGCTGCCGCAGATGTCCCCTTACCTTTCAAAGGCGGCGCCATAGCGATGATCACCGCAGGTCTTATGTCCCTCGCCTTTATGGGATTCACAGGATTGGTTAAGTAAGATGTCCGGAATTTTAATTGCAGTCATATTGTTGACCCTATTGGCATTAGTCTTTGGACTATTACTCGGTTTTGCCGCCGTTAAATTTAAGGTTGAAGGCAATCCGATTGTCGATGAACTCGAAGCGATTCTGCCACAAACCCAATGTGGTCAATGTGGTTACCCTGGCTGTCGCCCTTATGCTGAAGCGATTGCCAACGGCGATAAAGTCAACAAATGCCCTCCCGGCGGCACTGCCACCATGGAAAAACTGGCGACCCTGATGGGCGTCGAGCCAGAGCCGCTGAATGCCGAAGCACAATCTCAAGTGAAAAAGGTCGCCTACATACGTGAAGACGAATGTATTGGCTGCACTAAGTGTATTCAAGCCTGCCCCGTGGATGCGATTATCGGTGCAGGTAAGCTTATGCATACTGTGCTGACAACCGATTGCACGGGTTGCGATCTCTGTGTTGAGCCTTGTCCCGTCGATTGTATTGATATGATCCCAGTCACCCAGAATCTTAAAAATTGGAACTGGCGCTTAAATGCCATCCCAGTGACTCTCATTCAAGAGATTCAGAATCAAGACCCACAGTTAGAAGAGGAAAAGCGGTGTTAACTTTATTAGATCAATTAGATAAAGGAACCCTTTGGCGCTCACCCGGTGGTATACATCCACCCGAAGTCAAATTCCTCTCGAACGCGACGCCGATTAGCCAACTGCCCTTAGCCGCTACGTACTTAGTGCCCATTCCTCAAGTCGGTGAAAACTGCACACTTGCGGTAAACATCGGCGATAGCGTATTAAAAGGCACGCCGTTAACGCAAGGCACCTCCATTTGGCATTTACCTGTGCATGCACCGACATCAGGCACTATCGTTGCCATTGAGCCAAGGGCCAGTAACCATGCTTCAGCATTGCCAGTTAACACTTGCGTTATCCAGGCCGATGGCAAAGACACTTGGTGTGAGCTGGTGCAAAATGATCTTGATGACTTAAGCCATCAACAGATGATCGATAAGATCCGTGCTGCTGGCATTGCAGGCATGGGCGGCGCGGCGTTTCCAACTCATATTAAGCTTAATCCGGTCAGTGAAATTGATTTAGTCATCATCAACGGCGTCGAGTGCGAACCTTATATCAGCGCCGATGACAGATTAATGCGCGAATACAGCCAAGATATCCTCGCGGGTATTGGCATTATTCATCGGTTATTAACGCCAAAACGCATTGTTATCGCCATTGAAGATAATAAGCCAGAAGCGGCCAAAGCCATGCAAGCTGCAGTCGTCCAATGTGGGCTCCCAGCGGATAGTATTCGGGTAACGGTCATTCCGACAAAATATCCTTCTGGTGGTGAAAAGCAGTTAATTCAAATCATTACTGGCCGCGAAGTGCCCTCGGGCGCTATTCCCGCCAAACTCGGTATCGTCGTGCATAACGTCGGCACTGCCTTTGCAATTCATCAAGCGGTTACCCAAGGTAAACCGCTGATTGAGCGCGTTGTGACTGTGACGGGCAAAAATGTCGGTAAACCGGGGAACTACTGGTTACCGATAGGCACACCTGTTGAGCATGTGCTAGCTGCGACTGAGTTCACGCCAGAGCCTGAACAAAAGGTGATTATTGGCGGGCCTATGATGGGCCATGCATTGGCGAATATCCAAGTGCCTATTTTAAAAGGTACTAACTGTATTCTGGTGCCAAGCAGCCAAGAAATAGGAACTACGCCAGAAGAAAAAGCCTGTATCCGCTGCGGCGAATGCGCCAATGCCTGCCCTGCACTCTTATTGCCACAGCAACTCTTTTGGCACGCCAAGGCCGAAGAATATGACAAAGCAGCCAGTTACAATCTAAAGGATTGTATTGAATGCGGTTGTTGTAGTTACGTCTGCCCGAGTGATATTCCCTTAGTCGAGTATTACCGCATTGCCAAGTCCGCACTTAAACAAGCCGCCGATGAAAAGCAGCAAGCGGAGCGCGCTAAACAGCGTTTCGATGCCCGTTTAGCGCGTCTTGAAGAAGAAAAGCTTGCCCGTGAAGCTAAAGCCAAAGAAGCCGCAGAGCGCAGACAAGCGACTATGACTGGCACGGATAAAAATGCCGTCGCTGAAGCCATGGCACGGATCGCCGCGAAAAAAGCCGCAGCGGCACAATCAGCAACTGAAGAGTTGTCGACTGAAGAATCATTGAATCATCAATCAAACGTAATAAGCACTGATACGACAGACGCGCCCAAGGGTAAAGCTGCCGTTGCCGCAGCTATCGCCCGCGCTAAGGTGAAGAAAGCCGCCCAAGTGAATGCCAATGGTGCTGATACAAATGGCGCAGACACAAACAATGTGGTGAATGTTGATGCCAGTGATGAATCCTTCTTAGCAACAGATGCAATCGCGCAAGAAGCGCCATTATCTCAGAAGGACAAAGTCGCCGCGGCCATTGCTCGCGCCAAAGCTAAAAAGGCGGCTCAGCAAGCCGATACCGCGCCGCTTGAAACGACTGAAACGGCTGACAGCACACCAGAAGCCAGCGCTGCCGATGATAAAAAGGCCAAAGTGGCTGCCGCAGTCGCGCGGGCAAAGGCCAAGAAAGCGGCGCTGCAAGTAGAGACCGCCGCTAGTGATATTGAAGTTAGCAATACTGAAATTATCGTTAATGATTCAGAAGCGATTAAGAAAGCCAAAGTAGCCGCCGCGGTTGCCCGTGCTAAAGCGAAAAAAGCCGCGCAGCAAGCTGAGACAAATGCTGACAATGATTTAACTCAGACCGCGACTCCAGCAGTTGATTCCGCAGCTAGCGTTCAAGCAGATGTGAATGATGATACAGAAGCAGCCGCTACTGACGTTAACAACGCTGAAGCAATTAAAAAGGCGAAAGTGGCTGCCGCAGTTGCTCGTGCCAAAGCGAAAAAAGCAGCGGCGTCAATTGTTGAGCCTAAGTCTGATTTAGAGGCAGAGTCCACGTCAGTTGACGACATTCAAACTAAAGCGAACGTGGCATCGCCGTCGATAGCAGCACTTGACACCGTCGCAGCTAAACCCGAAGCCGTTTTACCATCCGCAGAACCCATTGAAACGGCAGCCTTATCAGGCGATGAGCTTAAAAAAGCACGGATTGCTGCGACCATTGCCAAGGCAAAAGCCAAAAAAGCGGCACTCGCTCAAAAAACCGAAGCTTCGAGCGATTCAAATGTTGCTAATGATTAAGAACAGAATGATAAAAAGGGAACACAATGGCGTTTAAAATAGCCTCATCACCCCATGTCACACGTAATTTGCATACCTCAACTGTGATGCAAAGGGTGATTTTATGTTTACTGCCGGGCCTTGTGGTGCAATGCGCCTTTTTTGGCTGGGGCACGCTTGTTCAAGTGTTGCTTGCGATTATAGTTGCCTTAAGCTGTGAGGCCGCGGTGATGAAACTTCGCAATCGTAATATCAAAGCCAGCCTTAGCGATAACAGCGCCATGCTGACCGCAATCTTGATTGGTGTCGCCATTCCTCCCCTAGCACCTTGGTGGATGATAGTGATGGGCACCGCCTTTGCGATCGTTATCGTTAAGCACCTTTACGGCGGTTTAGGCCATAACCTGTTTAACCCTGCAATGGCGGCGTATGTATTGCTGTTAATCTCATTCCCAGTGCAAATGACCACTTGGATAGCACCGAGTACCGTTGCGCTGCATTCACCTAGCCTAGCTGAGAGCTTGCAACTTATCTTCAACATTGACGCCCACGTTAACTTGGAACAGTTTCGTTTAGGGATAGATGGCATCGCAATGGCGACGCCACTCGATACCCTTAAAACCGATTTATCCCTTGGATTAACCACCACAGAAAGCCTGACTAAAGCCATTTTTGATGGCAGCACAGGCGTAGGTTGGTTCTGGGTGAATTTGGCTTATCTGGCTGGCGGTTTAGTGTTACTTAAACTGAAAGCCATTCGTTGGCACATCAGTACTGGCGTGTTATTGGGGCTCTTTGTTGCATCGAGTATCGGTTTCTTACTGTCGCCCGATACCCAAGGCAGTCCCCTATTACATTTGTTTTCTGGCGCGACCATGTTAGCGGCATTTTTTATCGCAACCGATCCCGTCACAGCTGCAACCAGCCCCCGTGGTCGCATTATCTTCGGCGCGTTAATTGGTGTGTTGGTGTATATCATCCGCATTAAAGGCGGTTACCCTGACGCCTTTGCCTTTGCTGTGTTATTGGCTAACCTCTGCGCTCCCTTTATTGACTACTATGTGCGGCCACGCACCTATGGTCATTCAGCTAGCTAAGGCCATTGGGCGGACTAGTCATGCTACAAGATAATGTCATTCTGCTGGTTACGAGAGCTTAAGGAAAAAGAGTTGAAAAATCCGATGATTAAAAATGGTTTTTTATTGGCACTGTTTGCCTTGATTTGCACGGGTCTCGTCGCCGCGGTCAATCAACAAACCTTTGACAAGATTAAGCAGCAAGAACAACAGGAATTGATGCGAGTATTGCAACAATTAATCCCTGATGAAATTCATGATAACGAGCTTACCGCTCAGTGTACCTTGCTATTAAACAAAGAAGCATTAGGCACGGATAGTCCAATGCCGGCCTATATTGCTACCCATGCAGGCAAGCCTGTCGCTATCGCCATGGAAGCCATCGCACCCGATGGCTATAGCGGTAATATTAAATTAATTGTTGGGATTAATATCCAAGGTGAAGTCTTAGGCGTACGTACCTTGTCCCACCAAGAAACCCCTGGGCTGGGTGACAAAATTGAACTACGTAAATCGAATTGGGTCACTCAGTTTGTTGGTAAAGTGCTGGGCTCTGCAGATGATAAGCAATGGTTAGTTAAAAAAGATGGCGGTGATTTTGACCAATTTACCGGTGCAACCATCACCCCGCGCGCTTATGTTAAAGCAGTCAAAAACGCGGTATGGTATTTCAGCACTAACCAAGCACAAATTTTCAGCCAGCCGCTAAATTGTGAGGCCAACCATGACTAATTATCGCGAAATTGCGTGGCAAGGACTGTGGAAAAACAACCCAGGCCTAGTGCAACTGTTAGGTTTATGTCCGCTACTCGCGGTTACTGCAACGATCACTAACGCCCTTGGCCTTGGTCTAGCCACTATGCTGGTGCTAATTGGCTCTAACATTTTGGTGTCACTGGTGCGCGACTATGTACCCAAAGAAATTCGTATTCCTGTGTTTGTGATGATCATCGCCGCGCTAGTCACCACAGTGCAACTGCTCATCAATGCCTATGCCTACGGCCTGTATTTATCCCTTGGGATCTTCCTGCCATTAATTGTGACGAACTGCATCATCATCGGCCGCGCCGAAGCCTTTGCCTCGCGTAATAATGCGTTTAGTGCCGCCTTCGATGGTCTAATGATGGGCCTTGGTTTTACTTTAGTGCTTACAGTGCTGGGCGCAACGCGGGAAATCTTAGGTCAAGGCACACTGTTTGATGGTGCGGATCAACTGCTCGGCCCATGGGCTAAATCGTTAACCATGCATCTATGGCAAGTCGATACCCCATTTCTCCTTGCTATGCTGCCACCCGGTGCATTTATTGTGATGGGATTATTGATCGCATTGAAAAATGTGATTGATAAAAAAGTCAAAGAACGCCAACCTCAAGTCGCCGCAGAACCGAGCGTTACCCGCGCACGGATCACTAAGGTAGGTTAGGCTTTCAAGTAACGATAGGCATTATGGCGCTCGTGTTAACGCGTTTAATGTGTGCCTAGCACATGATGAGCGGCAAAACTCAAAGCATAAGAAAAGCAGCGAACGTGGGTTGTAAACTCATCAATCATCATTAATAAGATAGTGATAATGAACGGTTGAGAGTTGACACCCACCACAGCGCAGGAATCGTACATGAATCAAGAAAAACGTATCCAGATCCTCACTCGTCTTCGCGATAACAATCCCAAACCTGAAACCGAACTCAATTTCTCAAGTCCCTTCGAACTGCTAGTGGCAGTGACGTTATCGGCACAAGCAACAGATGTGAGTGTCAACAAGGCAACGGATAAACTCTTTCCTGTGGCAAACACGGCCCACAGCATTTATGCCCTTGGCGTAGAAGGTTTAAAGCAATACATAAAAACCATAGGCTTATATAACAACAAAGCCATCAATGTGATCAAAGCCTGTGAGATCTTGATTGAAAAGTACAATGGCGAAGTACCAGAAAACCGCGAAGCCCTAGAGTCTCTGCCCGGCGTTGGCCGCAAGACGGCTAACGTGGTACTAAACACTGCGTTTGGTTGGCCAACCATAGCCGTCGACACCCATATTTTCCGCCTCGCCAATCGCACTAAATTCGCGCCCGGCAAGAACGTAGTCGAAGTGGAAGAGAAAATGCTAAAAGTCGTGCCGGCAGAATTTAAAGTCGATGTGCACCACTGGTTTATCCTGCATGGCCGCTACACTTGCCTTGCGCGCAAACCCCGCTGTGGCAGCTGTATCATTGAAGACTTGTGTGAGTACTCTCCACCAAAAATAAAGTAAAGAATCAGATTTAGTTTGTATCACATATTCCTTAGATAATCTGTTTTTTATCTTTACAAAACCACAAAGACCCATCATAGTATATTTATGTATAATCGACATTAAATTATGTAATGAATAATTTAAAGGATAATGTTCAGGTTAGGATATATAAGGATATAAAAGGCGCTTCGTTTCCAGTCGTGGTTAGGAACGGCTGCCTCCCATGCTGCTTGTACCTGAATGCTTACCTAAACGACAATCATAACTCCCCACTTTCCAAAACGAGATCACGCACCTCAAAACAGTCACTTTCATTCTACACCCGAAAGAAATATGCCTATGAGTTGAAGTTTTTATATTCCTTCTTCATGGAGAACGGTATTGACCTTGTTGGGCGTGTAGCATGTGGATCGTTTTTATCGATCGAGGAAATTGATGACTACATTCGTGCTGGTAAATTCTATTTGGACACAAAAGACGATAACAAAGACAGCACGGTAGTCAGCCTGACTGATAAAAGGATCAGAGATGCGATACATGCGACATCCAACAGTCAGCCAGAAGTGTCAGCGCATACGTTTAATCAACGCCTCAATCGCCTGAAAGCCTACATTGAATTCCTATATGTGTGCCATCACTACGATAGAGCTGAAACTGATCAGCAAATCAGTACGGATGCTCAATTTAATAAATTTAAACTCTACATAAGCTCGGTGATATCTCACTCTAGAAAAGACAACACAGTTGTTAAAGATCCCTTTGAATCCGTGATTTCAGCGAATAAGTTCTTTGATTTATTAGAAATTATTAAAGAGCGCTCGCCAAATAACCCATTCAAGTCGAGCAAGCTTCGAAATCAAATCATCGCCCAAATATTGATTGATACTGGCGTTCGTGTGGGTGCTGTATTGAAATTGAAGGTGAGTGATTTAGTGGATGATTGGGGCACCCCTAGATTCCGACTGACCCGAACACCTAATGACCCTACGGACACAAGGCGGCTTCCCGCCGCGAACAAAACAAAAGCACTCTCAGTTTCTATCTCTCGCGACTTGATAAAGCTCATTAAGCTCTACATTGAAACCGTGCGTAATAGTACCCCAAACGCTCATGAGCATGATTTTGTGTTCATCTCGGAAAAAGGGAAAACCATCGGAAAGCCTATATCTTACAACGCCATTCACAAGGTCATTAAGACCTTTGGGGATGCCACTGAGATAGCACTGCACCCCCATTTACTTCGTCATAAATGGAATGAAATCTTTGAAGATAAAGCAAAAGAGAAAGGATTTTCGGCAGATAAAATTGAAGACCTTCGTAAATATGCGATGGGTTGGGTGGAAGATTCAAAAATGGCCTCCGTCTACAACGAATTCCAATTAGCCGTGACGGTGGCGGAAATCTCATCGAAAAACCTGAGACGATCCGTGCCCAACCTGAGAGGTGACCAATGAACAGCCTTGAATTAAATGATTTAATTAATCGTTTTGAAGGAACAAGTACCTTTCAGTCAAAAATTGAGGGCTATGATTTCGACCTCTTTTCAGATGAGTGGGTGCTCGGTTACAAGAAAACCCTTTACCTTGGCTGGATGCACACGTTAGACAGCGACGTTTTTCTCGACTTGCGATTGGCTATCGCTCACGCAGCTAAACATTATGCTTATACAAGTCTAAATGGTTTTGTCAGCATCTTAAAAACGCTTTGCCAGTATATAGAGCCAGCGACCTTTGAAGCGTGGTGGCTAACACTGACGGACTATAAAAGGAGTACAAGAGATGCGCTATACGCATTTTGTCAGAGAAGCCATGAGTACCGTAGCCCTATCCTGACTCCACTCTATAACCTCGTTAAGGAAGAAAACCTAGGGAGAACCAATTTTCATAAAGGCATCCTTGATGAAAAAATAGGTGCGTACAGTGAAATCGAGCGTGACAACCTTCTAGAAGCCCTTAGAATCGAAACGCTCCATGCTCTCGATAATGAGTTCATCACCACACACCCTTTTATCCGCCTGAGAAATGTTCTGGCTTGTCAGTTGATTGTCGCCATAGTAAGAAGACCTACACAATTAGTTCAACTCAAATGGTGTGACCTCTTGCGAGTGGGTCAGGCGTTTACCTCACACAAGGAGCATAACCGTGATTGGCAGCCTCTGACACAGCATCACTTTTCTGATGTGGAGCAATTGCACTTGCGAACCTTTAAAGGAAAAGACGGAGGATTTAGATGCAATGCCGAATCACGCTCACATCGACTCGCTCCAAACCTGTCTGAATTGCTACTCCAATATTACCAAGCGTATGAAAACTATCTATGTACCTGCTTAAGCCAGTGCAACATTACGCTTTCCGAGAGTGACACCAAAGCACTAATGCAACGACTGCCACTGCTTCCAGACCAAAGTTTATTTTCAGCAAAATTCGAGTCGAAAGCGAGCCTCTTTCGCTCAGTGAGCGATACATCCGAGGCGTTTCATCTATCTTCTGTGAATCTTCTAAGTAATATTGATTACCTCTTCAATCAAAAGCTCGACATTAAAAGTGACCGCATCGCCCATCAGCCCCTTGCCTTTAAAAATAATCGCTGGCGTCACACCCAGTTAACCCTTGCTGCTTGGATGGGATTAAGCCCCGCACAGGTTGCCGCCATTACCGGTGTCACCGTGCAGTCCATCCAATCCTATCTTGATTTAAAAGCGCCGGAACGGGTCAAAATTGACCAAGCCTTTGCGGGGAACAGTGTTATACAGCGCTTTGATAGCATCTCTTCGAAAGAGTTACAGCAACACCCTGATTTTGTGGTTAAAAGTCCTTTTGATGAGGAAATGGGGCACAAACTGAACCCCGCCAATTGCGCCAGTTGTCAGTCAAAAGGGGCCGCCCCGATGGGGTGCTATCCCTGTGATAACTTTCGACCTCTAGAAACCGCCAACCATCAGCCGTATTTGGATAAAGCCGAGCGTAAACTGGCGATTAACAGTCAATCAGCGCATCCCGCCACGCTCAAACGGCTGCAAACCATCATCACCTATATCCGAGTGACGATTGCGCTGTGTGAAGAGCGAAAAAACCTGAAAGTAGGTGCGCAGATATGAGCACGATAAATCGCTACATTGATAATCAACGTGCTTATGCAGCCAAAAAGAAAACGCAGCCACTAATGGGCTTTACTAACGCTCAGGGGGAGCCTGCTTCATGGTATGACATGGCGATGACATTCACCGACAGCGACAGTAAAACCATAAACATTCTCTTTTGTAATCTGGATAAACACAAACCAAAAATAGGCACACTCTTCACAGAAGATGATCGATTAGCGCCTGAAACACACGATTTATTGTTTGCCTATACGCTTGATGTATTAAAGGAAAACGTAGGCACACATCACAAGCGACAAAAAATCACAACTGCAAGACGCTTCCTTTGCCACTTAGGTGAGAATGTCGCCTCTGCCTCCCTTGATAAAATTCAACACGCCATCGACTCGCTGACATACTCAGGCTACCTAACGGGATTCATCAACTGGCTACACCATCATAAAATGCTGCCCCAAAGCTGCCTGCCCTACATAAACAACACCCAAGATACAATACGAAAGAAAAGTGGTGATGAAGCACTGGCGGCGGAGAAAAGCAAACTGCCTTCGGAAAAAGCGCTGTTGGCGCTCGGCGCTATCTTTCATGATGTCATCCCCCCCTATATGGATGATGACCAAAATGATATTGATGCTTGGCAACCGCTTATCGCTTCGACTCAAACGCTGCGAGACAGCTTTATTTGTACCATGGCAGCGCTAGGCATGGCGTCACCCAATCGGATCGGCGCAGAGCAACCGCTTTTAACCGTGCAGAGAATAAAGCCACATACAGAAGTTGTCGATGGACAAGAAAAAACGGTGCATTATCTCAACTGGCGGGGCTCAAAGGGGTACAAGGACAATCAAAATCACATCAATGCCGAAATGGTTGAGAGTCTAGACCGGGCCTTGCACTTCACCATCCTAGCGACGGAGCCTGCCAGAGCGCTAGCTCGGTTCTATCGACAGCCAAATCGCCCACTGAAAGAAGTGCTGGGTGACGTTAAGCCTAGCGATGAGAACATCGCCCTGCTAAAGCCATCCATGAACAAACCCACCCAACTATTGCATCTTGGCTTGCTGCTGGGCTTTTTTGACGGCAGTGACAAATGCGTGCGAGTTTCACCCGACACAAAAGGGGCAACCGACAAAACAGGTATACAAAATCCACATCAAACGAAGTTCATCAAACCCATCGCCCAACTTGAGCCGTTCGACACACTAGTGTTTAAGTCTCACTGCCCTTACGCTCGGGCGCTTACAGGATCTTGCTTCACATCACAATCTCAATACCAAAAATATACCGCAGGTCAACAAGCGCTTACCGTGGCAACCTTTCAAAATCACACCATCGAGATAAATCAATCTCAACTGAGCGGCTATAATTATTATCAAACGAAGTCTGTCGATGTTGAATACGCCTTGTTTATGTATACAGAAAAGCAAATGGGCGGCAGGTTAACGCACCCTTTTCTTTTGGTTCCGATAGGTACGCTCGCTAAGTTCTTTGCTGATGAAATAATTAAACGCCTAAAAAACAGACTGACTATTTTTGAGCGACATGGCTTTGCCTCCGACTTCACGCTCAAGCCGCACCAACTGCGCCATTGGCAAAATGATTATCTTGCGAAAAAAGGGTTGCCTCATCACCTCATTACCCTGCTGTCAGGTCGACAGAGCGCAGAGCAGACCCTGACGTATATCCACACCTCGGACGCCGAGAACGCCTCGGTGATTGGGGATATCTCTTACTCTAATGAGCTAGAAAGCTACATTCAAGAGAAGGTAAGCCTTCGTATTAGAACCATGAACCAATACAATGATGCAATCGATAATGAAACGCCGACTTTTGCTCATGAAACAGGGTTTTGCACTCAGAACCTAGCCCTATCACCTTGTACTTACATGTCGGAGTTTGAAACACAATGTACGCTGTGTTCATCGTCTTGCCATATCGCTCATGATAGTGAGGCAATCGCCTTGCTTATGAAGGATCTAGAAGTACAGACGCATAACTTGGAAAGGGTTCAGGAAGCCATTAACTTTGTCACCAGTCAAAGCATGCAGATGTGGTACAAAACCCATTATCGCAACACGTGCATGCTAAAGCACCTCATTGAAGTGCTATCCGATAACACCATCGAAAAAGGCAGTATGGTGCGTTTGCTCACTCGTTCAAACAGCATAAGAATCACTAACTTAGAGACAAAAACCGTGGGAGAACACAAGTTGGCGCTGCCTGATGTCGAGCATGCCATTCAAGCCGCGCTTGAGTCCAAAAACGCTAAAAGCAAAGATGAAGCCACGAATAATTTCTTAGGCTTTCTAGGTTCACTCTAGGGAGGTGATATGGCACTTAAATCACTCGAAACTGAACAGCAAATTTCCATACAGGCACTCATTCGAAGCTGGGAAGGTAAATTAACCTGGGACTTTTTAGTCACAAAAATTGAATCCAGTTTAGGTATTGCCACCACGAGACAAACGCTCGACAAGTACGCTAATATCAAGCACGAATACAAGCAAAAAAAGCAAGGTTTAAGGGGTAAGCCTGTTTCGCCTGATAATAAGGAACTGATTTCTTATTTACAGAAAGACGTGGAATTAGCGCAGAAGGTGATCCAACTCGAAGCACAGCTTGCGGTAGCAAGCTCAGAGATTGGCAAACTTCAAGCTTTCATTCAAAAGTTATCCAGCATTGGCAAAACCAACCCAAGTGTCATGGATGTGTTTCAAAAGACCTTACGAGACGTTGAAAGTAGCAATAAGTAAACATCACACGTAGTTTTTAAATGTTTGTACATTTTATTGAATTTTAGTTGGATGAGTGGTCTATGAGTCAATTTGAAATTGATAAAATTAGAAGTTGGACTAACGAAGAGATTAGCTCCCCTTACTTGTTAATTTCCCAGGAAGATTGCACCTTACACTTAGGTTACTATGCTGGAATGGGAACCGCTGATAGCACGCCAATAGAACAATTGCCTCCAATTTATAAGGAAATCATTGGTGCATGGTTAGAATCTGGAGTGTTAAGGCAAGCAGGTGAATCGTTTCCGCTTTACCCAGGAAGTCACTTGTTCAAAAGACTGATCCTAGATTGTTCGTATTGAGTCAATTTTTATCTAAGACCACTGCACACGCCAGATTAAAGGCAGAGGGTGACTAAAGAAAAAAAGAAAAAGCCCCCAAACCTGGGTAATCCTCCCTGAAGCCACACAAGTACAAAAAGCGACTGAAATAAGCAAACAGGGCTCGCTCGAAAGTTTACTTGACCATATATGGACGCCTCAGCTTTTACAACACTTTTGAATGATTGGTTCACTACCATATATTCGGCGTCTAAATAGGCTTTTTACCCGCGCCATGATGTAAATCCGAAACCTATTACCTTATCACTACATCGGCATTTAATGCCTTGGTCAAGTCAGGCTCTAATAGGTACGGTTGACCGTTTATTCATCAGTGCATGTAAACTTTTACGTGATGCTTAACGTCTTACGCAAACGCTTTAT